>WQVH01000056.1 GCA_009781695.1 Oscillospiraceae bacterium | reverse complement strand
TTGGCTGTGCGCAAAGCGCGCCTAAACAAGCACGCCAGTGCGCTGTTCCGCTCGGCGGCGGGGCAATCGTTTATGCCCCGGTAGGCCCAACCTGTGTTTTCAGATACCCAGTGAAGTGTAACATTTTTAAAATTTTATCTATTATTTCATCAAATTTTAGCTTGCGTTTTTGCTCGAAATGTGGTAATATCTCATGGCGCATTTGATAAGAATCGTTTGCATTTAACGAAGATGGTCCGCTGCCGCTTAAGTTGCGGCATGAACATTTGCACGAAGGGAGGAAATCAGCGATGGATTTAGTCAAAGCACTCAGTGATCAGTATTTAAAACCTGAACTACCTACAATGAACGTCGGCGACACTGTAAGGGTAACTGTCCGCGTTAAAGAAGGAAACCGTGAGCGAAATCAAGCTTTTGAAGGCACGATCATAGCCAAGAAGCACGGCGGAATTAACGAAACAATCACAGTCAGAAGGATATCGTATAATGTTGGTTGTGAAAAGGTGTTCCCGGTTCATTCTCCGTCCATAGTCTCTGTTGAGACTGTAAGACGAGGCAAAGTAAGAAGAGCTAAGCTTTATTACCTCAGAGATAGAGTGGGTAAGAGGGCAAAAGTCAAAGAAAGAATTTAGTGATACACTAAATCTGATGAAAAAAGGGGAATCACCCCCTTTTTTTATTGCTGTTTTCGTGATAGTATGACTGAGTGTGTTGCAATTTTATCTACAACACACCGGAAGGAGCGAAATTAAGATGGGTATGGGCAAAAATGAAAGACCTGATCCGGATATCCAAGAAGATTGGGATATGATGTTGAAAATAAACGGTGAAAAGACCGATAAAAGCGAAGATGAACATGAACAAGATGAAAACAAAACCAGAATGGAGCTGTATGACTGGCTTCAATGTATTGTTGCGGCAGTTGTTTTTGGGATTTTTGTTTTTGTGTTTATTGGCAGAACAATAGGCGTTGATGGTGCGTCGATGATGGATACGCTTCATGATGGAGATCGCGTGATCATGTCTAACTTGTTCTATACTCCGGACAATGGAGATATTGTTGTTTTTCTGTCACCATCAGCGGCATTTGAAGGCAAGCCTCTGGTAAAACGGGTGATCGCTGTGGCCGGACAATCGATTGACATTAACTTTGAAACTGGTGATGTTTATGTAAATGGTGAGGTAATGTACGAGCCGTATATACGCGAACGCACATCGTACAACCGGCATAGATTCCATGGACCTGTGATGGTACCTGAGGGGCATGTGTTTGTCATGGGTGATAATCGCAACAGCTCTACAGATAGCCGAGACCCGCTTGTGGGTATGGTAGATATGCGTTACATACTCGGCAGAGTACATTTGATTGCAATACCGGGAGAAGATGGCATCAATCCCCGCAGTTGGGGTCGGATAGGACTTGTGAGTTAGTGCTCCATTTTAAAATAACTACCTATATTTGCGCACTGATTCCGAACTGTCATTAATACATGAAAGAAGTGGTCAGACTATGCGAGAAGACATGAATATTCAATGGTTTCCGGGACATATGACCAAAGCGCGCAGGATGATTGCGGAAAACATAAAGCTCATTGACGCAATATGTGAAGTCGTTGATGCACGTATACCATACGCAAGCAGAAATCCCGACCTCGACGACATGACCGCAGGCAAGCCGCGCCTTATGGTATTTAATAGAATCGATCAAGCAGATCCGGAAGCCACAAAGAAATGGGCAGCCGCCTTTAGAGCAGATGGGATGGGTGTTCTGGAGACCGATAGTAAGAGCGGCAAAGGGGTTGCGGGTTTCAATCTTGCAGTACGCACGTTGCTTTCTGAAAAAATTGCAAGATATAATGCAAAAGGGCAAACCGGTAGAATATTGAGAGTGATGGTAGTCGGTATACCCAATGTGGGTAAATCGTCTTTCATCAACAGGGTGGCAAAAAGAAGAGCGGCCGAGACATCCGATAAACCGGGGGTTACCAGAGGAAAGCAATGGATTAAACTGGATAAAGGGCTGGAACTGCTTGATACACCAGGTGTGTTATGGCCGCGGTTTGAAGATCAGACTGTGGCTGAAAATCTTGCCTTTACAGGGGCGATACGTGATCAAATTATGGATATAGAAACGCTGGGAGCGAACTTAATGTTTCGGCTCAATGCATTTTATCCTCAACGGCTCAAAGAAAGATACAAGATTGAGCCGGAAGCGGATGCAAGCGGATTTGACTTGCTTGAACAAGCGGCGAAAAAACGCGGATTTCTCATTTCCGGCGGAGTGCTTGATACCAATAGAATGGCTGTGGTTTTGCTTGATGAGTTTCGAGGCGGTAAACTGGGAAGAATAACACTGGAAATTAGGGACTAATATGGACTTGTGGTCGATTGAGCGCGAATTTTTTGAAGATGGATATGAGCTGATTTGCGGCGTTGACGAAGCAGGCAGAGGTCCGCTTGCCGGACCGGTTTATGCCGCGGCTGTGATTTTACCGTTGGGTATAGATATCCCACAACTGGACGACTCTAAAAAATGCTCTGAAAAAACGCGTGCAAGGCTATATGATGAAATCATGGAAAAAGCAATCGCCTGTAGTATCGGTACTGCTCATCACAAAGAAATAGACGAACTGAATATTTTGCAAGCGACATTTTTAGCGATGAACCGAGCAGTTGATGCGCTGGAGGTAGAGCCTTCAATTGCCTTGATTGATGGAAATAGAGATCCTAAAGTCCGTTGCCGCAGCCGTTGTATTGTAAAGGGAGATGCGCTATCTGCGTCAATAGCAGCAGCATCGATTCTTGCCAAAGTCAGCAGGGATAGATATATGATAGAAATGGCGGCTCAATATCCACAGTACGCATTTGAAAAGCACAAGGGTTATGGCACTCAATTGCATTATGAAAAGTTGCAAGCGTTTGGTGCTTCGGAAATTCATCGTTTGACGTTTCTTAAAAATAAACACAGCAACACGCATAAGACAGCGGCAAAACAGCGCGGAAATCTGGGTGAGGCACTTGCGCTGGAACATCTCAAAGAAAATGGCTACCATTTTATTGTGCAAGGATTTCGCTCCAGAGTGGGTGAAATTGACCTTATTGTGGAAAATAGAGACCATATCGTATTTGTTGAAGTGAAGCTCAGAAAAAATGCTCATTTTGCAAATGCGTGTGAATATGTCAATAAGACCAAACAGAACAAAATAAAAAACACTGCAAAACTGTGGCTTGCAGCCCATAGAACAGATCTCCAGCCGAGATTCGACGTTATTGAGATATATATGGAAGACAATGCAGCAAATCCAAAAATCATACACTTAGAAAATGCATTTTAGGGGGATATTTAATGCAATATCAAAGCACAAGAGGTAATGGTGCGCAGATTACTGCGGCGCAGGCAATAGCTCAAGGATTGTCTGAAAACGGCGGACTGTATGTGCCTGAAAATTTTCCGCAGCTTAGCGAAAAAACAATAAGTGATCTTGCGTCTATGTCCTATAAAGACAGAGCGGCATATATACTCGACTTATATTTGAGTGATTTTAGTATTGACGAAATCAGCAGATACACAAGCGAAGCATATTCTATGCCGAATTTTTCAAATCCGGCGATTGCACCGCTGCACAAGCTTGATAAAAGCACCCACTTTCTGGAATTGTGGCATGGGCCGACATGTGCCTTTAAAGACATGGCACTGCAAATGTTGCCGCACTTGTTAACCGCCTCACTGAGGAAGATTGGAGAAAAACGTCAAGTCTGTGTTTTGGTAGCGACTTCGGGTGATACCGGCAAAGCTGCGTTAGAAGGATTTTGTGATATTTCCGGAACAAAAGTGATGGTATTTTACCCCGATGAAGGTGTATCGGATGTCCAGAAGCTGCAAATGACAACTCAAGAGGGCGAAAATGTCAACGTGGTCGCCATCGAAGGGAATTTTGATGATGCGCAAGCAGGGGTCAAAGCGATTTTTTCAGATGCGCATCTACAAAAGGAACTTGATAAAGCAGGTTTCTTACTGTCTTCGGCAAACTCTATTAATTGGGGAAGGCTTGTACCGCAAATAGTCTATTATATTTCAGCATATTGTGATCTGATTAATCAGGCAGAAATCACGCCGGGTGAAAAAATAAACTTCTGCGTTCCGACCGGAAATTTTGGCAATATACTCGCAGCATATTATGCAATGAAGATGGGATTGCCTATCGGCAAGCTGGTTTGTGCTTCGAATAGCAATGATGTTTTGACAGAGTTTTTAAAATCAGGTATATATGATAAAAACAGACAGTTTTTTACAACGGTATCACCATCCATGGATATTCTGGTTTCCAGCAATCTGGAAAGACTTTTATTTGATATCATGGGCAGAGATGGGCAGTGCATATCCAATCTGATGGCTGCGCTAAATACTGATGGACGTTATGTGGTACAAGGGCATTTCAAAGACGAAATTGACCGGATATTTTCCGGGGGAATGTGCTCAGAGGAAGATACATTAAAGACGATTGCTACAACATATCACGAGCATAAATATCTCATGGACACGCACACAGCAGTGGCGTACAAAGTGCTCAGCGACTATCGGAATAAAACCGGAGACGAAACAAAGTCGGTGATTGTTTCAACTGCCAGTCCATTTAAGTTTTGTGATAGTGTATTGAGTGCTCTGGGCTGTGACAACACAGGAGATGGTATGAAACTGCTTAAACTACTGGCACAGTATACTCAGACGGATACTCCGACACCGCTTGCAGCGCTGGAAGGGAAAAAAGCTCGATTTTTGACATCCATTTCAATAGATAATATGAAAACAGAGGTACTTAAATTCTTGAAAGGGTAGACGAAATGGGCTTATACGCAATAGGGGACTTGCACCTGTCCCTCGGTACGGACAAGCCGATGGACGTATTTGGCGGAGGGTGGCAAAATTATATTGAAAAAATAAAAGAAGGATTTGCTCACCTTGAACCGGATGATATATGCATTTTATGCGGCGATACATCTTGGGGGATATCATTTGAAGAAAGCCTTCCTGATTTTAAATTTATTAGTGAACTACCGGGCAAAAAGATCATCCTTAAAGGCAATCATGATTACTGGTGGGGAACCGTGACAAAAATCAAAGAATTCTTCGAAAAATATAACATAGAGAATATTGAAATATTAAATAACAATTGTTTTTTTTATGAAGACATCGCAATTTGCGGTACCAGAGGCTGGTTAAATGATGAGGATGATGAAAGCCATTTTCCTCTGGCCTTCGGCGCACAAGCGGAAATGGGGCATAATAAGAAAATTATGGCTCGTGAAACAGGGCGACTCCGTGCATCACTGCAAGCGGCAGGTGATGCCGAGATCAAGCTGTGTTTTTTTCATTATCCACCCAGATTTAAGGGATTTGTATGCCATGATATCATAAATGTCATGAATGAATTCGGGGTGAGCAGTTGCTATTATGGACATCTTCATAGCTACGGTCACCGTTTTGCCGTGCGCGGTCAGGTCGCAGGGATCAATTATGAACTTGTTTCGTCTGACTACTTGGGATTTAAACCTAAGAAAATAATGTGAAGCGATGTGCTACCGAGCCTTATTGAGTGCAGCTTGCCATGAAAAGAAAAAAATAGTGAGGACAACATGATTAATTTAGATTTAATAACCGGATTTTTAGGTGCCGGGAAGACTACTTTTTGCAGTATTCTTTTGAAGCATTATATGGAAAAAGGCGCACGCCCTGTGTATATTGTCAACGAGTTTGGTCAAACCGGACTGGATGCAGAAATTATAAAAGCAGATGGATTTAATGCCGTGGAAATGTTTGGCGGGTGCATTTGTTGTACACTCAAGGGTGAAGTTTCGGTTGCGATCTTAAAAGTGATCGAAGCATTCTCGCCGACCCATATAGTCTTCGAACCTTCGGGTATCTTCATTTTTGATGAGTTTTTTAATATTTTAAAACAGGAGCAAATAAGGGATAAGTGTGTGCTGGGTAATGTAATTACCATCATTGACGGTGTGAATTTTAATTATTCAAAGGCCAAGTTTGGCAGTTTTCTTTACAATCAAATCAAAAATGCACCGACTTTGATCATCAGTAAGCTTGAAAAAAATAAATATACAGCAGATGAGCTGATTGCAGATTTAAAAAATATAAATCCGGATGCATTGATCATGGCAAAAATATGGGAAAAATTTGATGCGCAGACATTTGATGTTTTACTCAATGAGCGAAAAGGGATGCATTTTGATCATCCTGACCACATCCACGGGCATTTTCAATCGATAACGATAAAGCCGGATATGGTCTTTGTGCAAGAAAAATTAGATATGTTTGCTGATTTATGCATTGCGGGTGTTTTTGGTGACCTTTACAGAGTTAAAGGGGTATTAAAGACAGAATCAGGCTCAATTTTGCTTAACATAGCAAATGAAGATGTAAATATTGAACATTTTAAAGGCTATTCGGAAGAAACACTGACCTTTATAGGAAATAATGTAAATAGCGATGAGATAGAGCAATTTTTCCAACATGGCTGATAGACAAAATAAGAGAGATATTGACAATGATCAAAAAATATGATAATTTTTAGCGGTAATAATGAAAAGTTGAGGTAATTTATGATGAAAAGAATAGTAACTTTAGAGACGCGTGATTTTCCTCAAAGTTTTGAGGACGGTGGATGTGGGCAGTGCCAGACATCTTGCCAATCGGCCTGCAAAACATCTTGCGGAGTAGCCAACCAACAATGCGAAAATCAAGACAATAAAGAATAAACCCCACGACTGGAGTGTGGAGGTATTGCTGATGATTTTTGTTATTTTGCTCGGAACGGGTCTCGTCGCCCTACACTTCGCAAAACAAAAAAACCATCAGCAACACCCTGTAAGTCTGTGCGTACGGTATATTCTTCAAAAAAATAGTGTCCGGTATGCCTGAAGTCGTACCGGACACTATCTTGCGCATAATCCGTTTGCAATATTCGAGATGTGTTCTTTGTGAAAGGAATTAAAAAAGTGATACACGCATATAAACTAGATGGATATAATATTATATTAGATGCATCTAGTGGCTCAATACATAATGTTGATGATGTGGCATATGATGCAATAGTGCTCAGAGAGGATCTGAGCGCTGATGTCGTTAAGGAAGTGCTGATGTCTAATTTTTCACAATTGCCGGAAAGTGAGATAGATGGACTAATGCAAGATATAGATGAACTTATAGCATGTGGGAAACTATTTGCCCCTGATCATTTCGTTTCTGAAAAAACAAAAAAAGCGCTACCCCTTAAGGCATTATGCTTGAATATATCCCACACTTGCAACATGAATTGCGCCTATTGCTTTGCCGGCAAAGGCGAATATGGCGGCGATGAAAAGCTGATGAATCTTGAAATCGGAAAACGGGCGATTGATTTTCTCATTGAAAATTCAAAAGGACGCAGCAATCTGGATGTGGACTTTTTTGGTGGAGAGCCTTTATTAAACTGGGACGTAGTCAAAGAAATTGTAAAATATGCAAGAAGCATAGAGCAAAAGCATGAGAAGCATTTTCGATTCACACTGACGACAAACGGTTTGATGATTGACGAGGACGTCATAGAATTTTCGAATCGTGAAATGCATAATATTGTATTAAGTTTGGATGGCCGTCCGGAAATACATGATAAACACCGCATACTTCCTGATGGAAAGGGGAGCTATGACCATGTGCTTCCAAAGTTAAAAAAAATAGTGGAAGCCAGAAATGGCAAAGGCTATTACATCAGAGGCACATTTACACCTGAAAACCTTGATTTTGTCAATGATATCCTACACATCGCAGATTTGGGATTTAAAGAAATTTCGCTCGAACCATCAGTTGCAAAGCTCGGTTCACCTTTTGGATTTGCCAATGAGGATTTGCCGGAGCTCTTTAGACAGTATGAACTGCTTGCTGCAAAAATGTTAGACAGGGAAAAAGAGGGCAGAGGATTTAATTTTTATCACTATACGCTTGACTTGAGCGGCGGACCTTGTGTCCATAAGCGTATTGCCGGATGTGGAGTTGGCACAGAGTATATGGCTGTAACTCCGGATGGTAAGCTTTATCCATGTCACCAATTTGTGGGCGATGATGAATTTTTGATTGGCGATATTTGGCGTGGTGCAACAAATGAAAAGCTGCGAGAACAATTTGCGCAAACAGATATTTATTCCAGAGCAGCCTGTAAGGATTGCTGGGCCAGATTTTTTTGCAGCGGAGGTTGCGCGGCAAATGCATATAATGATACGAGCGTTGTGCATGGAGTTTATGATATAGGTTGTGCGCTTTTCAAAAAGCGACTGGAATGTGCGATCATGATGAAAGTTGCGCAGCAGTGCAGTGAGTGAGTTGATGAAAAAACATACAGCAGCGGCCGATCCCAAATGTGCAAATGGGTCGGCCGCTGTATCAATGCTATGTGTAGTGTGCGATATTTTCATCGCATCGCAGCTCGGAACTTACACAACCTTTGCTAAGAAGTCTTGTAAACGAGCGCTTTGAGGATTGTTAAAAAACGCTTCCGGTTTATTTTGCTCAACGATAACGCCCTCGTCCATAAACAAGACACGATGACCAACCTCGCGAGCAAAACCCATCTCATGTGTGACGACAACCATGGTCATACCCTCATGTGCCAAATCTTTCATAAGATCCAAAACCTCGCCGACCATTTCAGGATCAAGCGCAGAAGTGGGTTCATCAAAGAGCATCACACTAGGTTCCATAGCCAACGCCCTGACTATTGCGACACGCTGCTTCTGGCCGCCTGAGAGTGTGGCAGGATAGTTTTTTGCCTTGTCAATCAATCCGATGCGGTCGAGCAAGCGATGTGCAGTTTCTAAGGCTTGCTTTTTGGAGGCCTTCTTTAATGTGACCGGAGAAAGGGTTATATTTTCCTCCACGGACAGGTGAGGGAAAAGATTAAAATGCTGAAACACCATGCCCATCCTTTGGCGATGCGCATTGAGTAGGTGTCCCTTTCTGTAGCTGGAGACATCTTCGTTTTCGAACCAAATTTCACCGCTGGTAGGGAATTCCATGAGATTCAAACAGCGTAAAAATGTGCTCTTGCCGCCGCCTGATGGTCCGATTACAACGACTTTTTCACCTTGCAAGATCGTTTCGTCAATCCCGCGCAGCACTTTGATATCTCCAAAATCTTTTGTTAATCCTTTGACACTAATCAATTGCTTCTCAACCCTTTCCTCTTAATTGGTTTGACACGGCGATCACTCTTGCTGAGTTTCTTTTCCATTTTTTTGACGAGGAACTCAAGGAACAAAACCAAAATCAAGTAGATCGTAGCGACAAAAAACAAAGGCCCTGGGTCAAAAGTCCGCCCGCGTATGATATTGGCGACATGGGTAAGTTCGGTGATGGCGCCTACACTGGCTACAGAAGTCTCTTTTAACAAGCTGATAAACTCATTGCCAAATGCCGGCAAGCAGTTTTTGATGGCCTGTGGAAGAATGATTTTTATCATGGTTTGCACATAACCGAGTCCCAAACTGCGCCCGGCTTCTGTCTGGCCTTTATCAATGCTGAGTATACCGCCGCGGAAAACCTCAGAAACATAAGCCCCCGAATTAAAACCAAAAGCTAAACTTCCGATGAGTAAGTGATTGCGTGATGTCGCAAGTATGACAAATGACCAAAGTAATACTTGTACAATTACCGGAATACCGCGCACTATCGAGACATAAATAGATACGATCCTATTGAGTATTCGAATAGTGAGGTTCGGCTTTTCAAGCGTATCATGAGATACTCGGATGACTGAAACAAAAAGCCCAACAACAAGACCCATGAGCAGTGCAAAAAAAGTAATCAGGAGGGTCATTTCAAGCCCCGATAACCATAGCCGCCATCTATCTTCGGCGATGAAAGCATTATTTACTGCTCTTACTACCGTTTCTACCATTATTCAACAGCCTTTCGCATGTGGTGTAACGTACAGAAATTTACGTAGAAACCGAGGGAGTGATTACCCTCGGTTTCTACGTAATCACAAGTGTCTAAGGTACTCTGACTATAGCGACCTGAGATGCATTAAAATAGCCTTGAGTGAAATCAACATGCTCGCGGCGATCATCTCTGATGGTCATGCCAGCCATGCCAAAATCGACTTGTCCGGTTTGGACAGCCAGAATAATAGAGCCAAAATCCATGTTAATGATCTCAATTTGATAGCCTAGAACATCACCGATCGCACGTACGAGACATACATCGAAACCAACGATTTCATTGCCTTCCATAAACTCAAAAGGCTCAAATCCGGCGTCGGTTCCCATAAGCAACACCCCATTGGGATGCGCTGTACCTGCCGGTGTGACATAGCGGGATGCCTCAGGGTTTTCGTTGATCCAATAGTCATAGATTGCATCCATTGTGCCATTGGCACGCAATTGATTGAGTGCATTGTCAAACAGGGCAGTGTATGAACTTCCGAGTGGAAATGCAATGCCGTAATATTCTTGAGTCAGTTCTGCATCTAAGATCTTGAGTTGACCTTGGTTTGCAAAGACAAAACGTGCAGCAGGTAAGCTGTCGATGACTACCGCATCAACAGTGCCGGAAAGCAGTGCCCAAACAGCATCTCCACCCTGTGTAAAAGCGTCTACTGTTGCATCGGGAAAATTCTCATCAACAAAAATGTGTCCGGTGGTGTCTCTTTGTACGCCGATTGTGGCAGTGGCCAGATCCTCGACGGATGTGATTGCCCCATTATCATCGCCGCCGCACGCTACAAGCGCAAAAGCTGCGATCAGGACAATCATAACTACTAAAATCTTTTTCATAATATTTCCTCCTCGATTTGAATGTAGATAATTATACAAAAAACATGAATATAATTCAATAGGGAATTTTCATAATTTGATATATTTTTTGCAGTTGAAGTTCTATACATTATGACCAAGTTGTTATTGTGGGTAAGCTGATGCAGAAAAATGCTGCGGCATCATAGATTAAAAATTCTAACATGAATGCCGCACGCATAATGCTCATCTTGAATTTAATATTTATTCACAAACGGTGTCCGATGCGATTACATGAAGGTTGGCCTGAGCAAGACTGCACATTTAGGTGTCGGGAGTCACCGGAGGGAAGAGGCTATCAGGCCAAATCGGCTCTTCGGGCGTTGGGTCAGGATCCGGTGGAGGAGCAGGGGGCTGGGGCGGAGGATCAGGAATCGGATCGGGTATGGGGTCAGGCTGGGGTGGAGGATCAGGAATCGGATCGGGTATGGGGTCAGGCTGGGGTGGAGGATCAGGGATTGGATCGGGTGCGGGGTCAGGCTGGGGTGGAGGATCAGGAATTGGATCGGGTGTAGGATCAGGCTCCGGCTGGGGATCAGGAGTTGGATCAAGATCGGGTTGTAATTCGTCCGGTGGAGTATACTCATCTCCATCATCGTCGTCATCGTTATCCGGATCGGCTGTAGATGAACCAATCCACCTATATACAAACACAATTTGGTTTCTGCCCGGATCACTTGAAAGGGTAATCGTGCGCGAGCGATCGCCGACAATCTCATAATATTGTAGGGCGGGAGCGTGAACAGTGATTTCTTCACCAAGAATACCTGTTCGGCTTTGTTGTGAAATGGTACTACCCATGATATCCAGTAGGTTGAGTGTATAGGAGGTTGTTTCAATTCCGCCTGCTCCGACCGGAGGTCTGTGGGTTGGCCTTCCGGGTGTTGTGAACTGTCTGGTTTCCAGCCCCTCGTGGATCGGTGTCATGACCATGCGGAATATATGTGCCGCCGGATTGCCTTGTGATGACATGCGCGCAGGTGTGTCAAAACCGGTCCAGACGCCTGCGATATAATATCCTGTAAAACCGACAAACCAACGGTCTTGGCTCTCATTAGATGTGCCGGTTTTGCCGGCGGTCGGCATACTGCGTCCAAGGTTTGCTGCACCACCTGTTCCGTTGACAACAGCTTGATGCAATATTGCGGTCATCATGTGTGCATTATTTTCCTCCAAGACGCGAACACCCACCGGAGGATTATCCATGAATATGTTACCGTCAGTGTCATATATGCGTGAATATGTCCGCAATTCCATGCGCTCGCCGCCGGTAGGAAAAATCGTAAATCCCGAGGTCATTTCGCGTACGGTTGCGCCATTAGTTAATTGACCTGCTGCAAGCGGCGCATAGTTTTCGTCTGCCGGGTTGAGCTGAAATCCAAGCGCATCAGTTAAGAAGCTAAAACCGGCAGAAGGTCCCATTTCGTCAAGAATGATTGCCGGAACAGTATTTAAGGATAAGCGCAATGCCGTTTCTACTGTGACAACTCCACGGAAAGACCTGTCGGCATTTCGCGGCATCCAAGTAGTGCCATTGAGACTTGTGTTTGGGCTGTCATTATATTGTGAAGAGGGTATGATCAGTCCGAACTCCATTGCCGGAGCAAATACGGAAATCGGTTTGATGGCCGACCCGGGAGGTCTGCGTGTCATAGTTGCTCTGTTTAAAAGCATATTGCTCGTTTTCGCACCTGTTCCGCCTGAAAGTGCACGCACTTCGCCGGTAAATGGGTCGGCTACAATAATGCCGGATTGAAGCGGTTGCGTTGAACCGGTAACACGCGGCAGATTATCTCGATTTTGGTATATATTATCAACAATGGCTTGCATTTCCAAATCAATGGTGGCTCTGATCCTCAGACCATGCGTGTATAATACTCTTGTGGCCCATTGGGCGTTATAGCCTCTGCGCATTTGCAAATCTCTGATCACGTCGCGGATGATTGCCTCTTCAAACCATGTGTAAATAACGGGCTGAAAAGTCTCGTCTTCACCTCTGCGGAAATTGAGTGGTTCATTGATTGCATGCCTAAGTTCGTGTTCATCGATAAATTCAAGTTCATGCATTCTGCGCAGGATGATTTCCTGCCTTTCTTTATTTGCACGCCGATTGGCATAAGGGCTGAACCTTGAGGGATTGTTGGTGATGCCAACAATGGCGGCACTTTCGGCCAAAGTCAGCTCTGAAACATCTTTACCGAAGTAGAAGTTAGCTGCTTCACCGATCCCGAAGCGCCCATGCCCGAAATATATGATGTTTAAATACATTTCGAGGATCTCGTCTTTAGACCACTGGCGTTCAAACTCAAGCGCTCTGAAAATTTCTTGAAGCTTCCTTTGGACGGTTACATCATCTTCGTGCGTCAAGTTTTTTATAAGTTGCTGAGTTATTGTTGAGCCGCCGAAAGTGTCGCGCATACTCAGGAACATATTCATAAAGGCACCGGCAGTCCGATACCAATCGACACCGTTGTGCCGCCAAAATCTATGATCTTCTATTGCCAAGAGCGCTTCGATAAGATGTTCGGGAACTTCTTCAAGCGTGACATTGCGCCTAAACTCAGTCCACTGGAGTGTGACCAGATCGACCTCTTCGCCGGTTTCCGGATCAATGGCAAAAATGACACTGGCTTCTGAGAGGGCAATATCGTTCGGATTAATTTCCAAGCCTGTGGATATGTTTGTCCGCAAGTATATAAGAAAAATGCACGAAAAAACAGCGACTGTGGTCAGCAAAATCATAAATCCGGTGCCAAGTGCTTTGAGTGCAATAAAGAAAATATCTGAAATAGCCCATGCGCCATTTTTGGCAACTTTCTTAACAATTCGTTGAGTCTTTTTTGTCATATAATTTGATGACCATCCCTCTTCTAAATTAGTATGTATATCTCTCTCGTACTCGCTTATTCGCAGTATTTCGCAATATTTCATTTTTCTGTTTGTGAGATTTTAGTTAATGACGCATTGCGAAGCCTTGAAATTCACA
>WQVH01000055.1 GCA_009781695.1 Oscillospiraceae bacterium | reverse complement strand
GAGAACTACCGATGAGCAGTTTGATATAATCTTCCTCTCGCTGGTGGTGACCAACACCACACAGGGCGTTGGATTGGCACTTTCCGAAAACTACATTCATACCGTGCAGGCCATGGAAGATTATTTAGATATCCTTAGCGCAGATGGCAGGATCGCCTTTGTCACGCATGATCAAAACTCCTTGATCAGACTAACGACAACCGCCATGCAGGCGCTGGTCAATAGAGGCATTCCTTTGCAGGATACGCCCGATCATATGGCGTTATTTTATTTGCTTGAAGATATTGGCGGAGCAGAGCAGATGATTGCCCCGGTCATTGTAATCAAAGATCGACCGCTTAGCGCCCAAGAAAGCCTGATACTGGAACAGGAAATTCTAGGCATAGGCGCTACCCCTGCACATATACCTGAGCTGCACAATTGGGCGACATTCACACCGATCCAGCTTGGCTTGGTTTCCTTAGATGAGTTCGCTGACTTTTTCTCTGTAAATGTTGATCCTGTGACAGACAACAGTCCTTACTTTTTCCACTTCGACGAGGGCATCCCCGATGTATTACTTTATATATTACTGTTTAGCCTACTGGGCGCTATCGGTTTGTTTGTACCCCATTTGAGAAAAAAAGAACAGCTGAAACCATCCATCTACTTTGGACTGCTGGGTATGGGCTTTATGATGGTTCAAATCCCTCTGATCCAGATGTTCATTTTATACTTAGGACATCCAACGCTGGCCTTTTCTTATATATTGGCTGCCATGCTGGTCGGATGCGGTCTCGGAGGATTTTTAAGTAGTCGCAAACCTTTTAACCACGCTATATGCAAGATATATCTGCCCCCCATTTTCGCAGCGGTGATCTGCTTCGTGTTACTTATCTCCTTGCCGTCAATATTCCAAAGCACAGCGGGGGTGAGCACTGTCGGAAAAGTGATTATTTCGGCTCTTATTGCAGCAATCCTCGGATTTTTCATGGGCATGCCTTTTCCCAGAGGGGTGGCGCTCCTCGGTGAGCGGAACAGGCGTGAGATCATCCCTATCATGTTGGGTATCAATGGAACACTGTCTGTGGCAGGGTCGGTCATATCCATCATATTGTCCATGACGTTTGGGTTTACGATTGCCTTAGCAGCGGGAGCGATAATCTATCTCGTCATAGGGTTATTTCGGGAAATATGAGTGCTTATCAACTTTCATTTCATCACACAAAATGCGGCCTTGGTTTAACACCACTGCCGCATTTTGTATTTGCTCGCTTTTGTTTTTTGATATGGCCTTTTTACCTCCTATAGGTAACGCGACCAACTGTAATTGCGCCATCAGCGATCGTGCCGACAACGGTGTCATCAAGATTAAACATCTCTAGGATTACTGTGTTGGTGAATGTAAACGTAATCACAGAACCATCGATTTCATAAGTGCCCTCTGTGAGTAAATTAGGGTCTGAGCCATCGGTTATAAAGGTATTGTCTCTTTTGAGTTCGATGAACATGGTCGTTGAAGTATGACCTCCAAAATCACGATAATACCTCCCGACCACTGACCGGCCTCCGCACCCTGTAAAAAGCAATGCAATGAGTGTAACCAACACAACCGAAACAAGTATTTTACGTAATTTGTACATTTTAACCTCCTCATAAAATTGATTGTTTCAATAGTATAAAGGTTAAAGGTACTTTAAGGTCAATAGCTAAGTGGCTTTCTTTTTCACAAAAATACGTCAAGACCGTTCGGCTCCCATAAACTTCACTTCAACCGGTGGTTGAAATTTAAGAAAATTCAATTTTACGGTTATTGAATAGTGGTAACACAGGGCGTATAATGCATTCATCAGGTGGTGATTTACATGCGAGAAATATTATCCGGAAGCATATCTCGGTATAGAAAAGAAACGGGCCTAACGCAAGAAGCACTTGCAGAGCATCTTGGCATTACTTTTCAAGCCGTAAGCAAATGGGAAACCGGCCAAACCGTACCCGATACTATGTTATTACCAAAACTTGCGCAAATACTTAATGTCAGTGTCGATAAACTACTCGGTTATCCCGCCGGACAAGAGCATACCACGTTTTACGAAAACGCATATCAAAACGCAGAAGGATATTATTGGGGCGTTCATCCGTCTCATATGTGTCTGAAAGTTGTATCCTTACTACCGCCCGACAGACGCCTTAAAATCCTAGACATTGGTTGTGGCGAGGGCAAAGATGCCGTGTTTTTTGCACGGTGTGGGTACGATGTGAGCGCCTTCGATATATCGAGTACCGGTGTTGAAAAAACAAAAAGACTTGCCGAAAGAGCACAAGTGTTCGTCAATGTTTTCAAAGCTGATATCAATGATTACCGATTGGATTGTGATTATGATATTCTTTATCAAGTTGGAGTCTTCCACTACATTAAACCTGAGTTGCGTGACGAAATAATGTTTAACTACAAGTCTCATGTAAATAATAATGGTATCGCAGCATTTTTCGCTTTTGTTGAAAAGCCTTTTATTGATCGCCCTCCGGAAAAAGAAGAATGCTTCTATCCGTTAAAATCAGGACAGTTGCTTACTTACTTCCACGATTGGCGCATTGAACACAGTGAAGAATGTATTTTTGAGTGCAACTCATCCGAAATACCGCACAGCCATGCGGCAAACAAGGTGTATGCTCGGAAAATAGAAAGGCGCAAATAGTCAAGCCCAGACAAAAACTTTTGCATGGGCTTGACCTATTCATGGTGGAGCTGAGGAGAATCGAACTCCTGTCCGAAAGCGCTTTAACGCAAACTTCTCCGGGCGCAGACGGTTATTTTGGGCTTTCGCCCACTTCCCTTACCATAGCGACATCCGTCAATCGTTTATGGTTCGGTAGCTTTTTATGCATGGTACGTACAAAGCAACTCCGCACACACGTTCTCCACTAATCGACGCCCTATCCCGGATCGTGGACATTCCGGGGAGGACGGGCTGCCTAAGCGGCTGCCAGAACTACGTTATCGTTGTTCTTTAATTTATAAGGTTTGCCGGTTTAGGAGTCGGCACCTCCGCCCGCTATTTACGCCTCTACACCCCCGTCGAAACCTTTACAGCCCCATAGATGCGCGCCGCTTTTGCGAAAGCGGCATAGCGCTTTGCGCGGCGCATCTTCAAAGGGGGACTAGTCCCCCTTTGAGGAACCCCCTAGCCTACCGGCAGGGTTTCCCTCTCCAAATCCGACCCGCTTTGCTGGGCTCGAATTTGGCTGAGGACATGGTGTTAATAGAAACTACGCCATCTAAACTTTCTCAGGCTCTGGGTAGTCTACTCCGAATGTTTCTACGGTGACTTTTTTCATGCGCTGATCTACTTTAGGCTTATCCGAAAAAGTAGTATCTATTTCCGCAATCACATCAATAACCTCATCACCTTCTATGATCTTGCCGAACGCTGCATACGAACCATCAAGATGCGGTGATACTTCATGCATGATGAAAAACTGACTGCCCGCCGAATCAGGCGCTTGTGAACGCGCCATGGAGAGCACGCCGCGCGTATGCTTGAGATTATTTTCAAAACCATTTTGCGCAAACTCACCCTTGATGCCATATCCGGGACCACCATAACCCTCACCCAGCGGACAACCGCCTTGGAGCATAAATTGAGGAATGACTCTGTGGAAAATAAGTCCGTCGTAAAATCCCTTTTTAACAAGTGCAATAAAATTATGCACTGTATTGGGCGCAATCTCAGGATAAAGCTCAGCTTTCATTACGCTACCATCTTCCATCTCTATCGTAACTATTGGATTATTCTTCTCTGACATTTGTCTATTTCCTTCCTTTTATTCGAGGGCGATGCACCGAACATCGTCATGTACCTCATGAACTGTGTACGATCCTTCGACCTCATCATTTTAACATGCGTTCTTTAATATGTCTATCCATCTCACGCGCTGAAGACTTCTCAGCCGCAGCATCACGCTTATCATGCAATTTCTTACCTCGAGCCAGCCCAATTTCAAGCTTGACATTTGAGTTTTTAAAATATACAGAAATAGGTATCAGCGCCAGCCCATCTTGCTTGATTTTTCCATAAAGCCGCATGATTTCACGTTTATGCATCAACAGTCGCTTATGCCGCATGGGATCACGGTTAAAAATATTTCCTTTTTCATATGGACTGATATGCATCCCACGAACAAAAAGCTCACCATCTTTAATCATGCAAAATGCATCTTTTAAGTTTATCGTTCCTTGTCTGATGGATTTGACCTCAGTGCCGAACAGCTCTATGCCAGCCTCAAACTTTTCAAGTATGTGGTATTCGTGATATGCTTTTTTGTTGGTGCTAACGACCTTCACACCCGAAGCTTTCGGCATTTCATCTCACTTCCTTCTGATTCAGACACTAAAATGAATTCTACACCCGCCGACGCATGATGTCAATCATTGCAGATAAACCGTAACGGATTCGTAATAAGTACACTCCACCGATAAGAGGCGCAGACGGATGCCATGTCACATCCTCTGCGCCTTTCATAATCTTTATTTTATTAACTGAATCTAAATTTTACACTTAAACCGGGATACGTACACCTTTTTCGGTGTAGCGATTATCCAAACACACGTTTGGCAACCTCTGCTCCATATTTTGCCATTTCATCACAGCCAATTTCCTTAACACCGGGATACATCGGAAGCCATGAGCTAAACATCGGCAGAAAACGCTTGGTCGGAGCATATTTATCAAGAACCATGCGGAAATGTGCACGAATTTCCTCTTCGGTGACACCGGGGTAGTCTATAGAGGGCATGTCCACACCGCCCCACAAGAACAACTCGCCACCGGTACGCGATACGATTTCGTGAAGATCATTTTCCGGAGTGACACCTTGCCAGATATCAATGCCGATTTCAACCATATCTTCACATATATCCATGCCATAGCTATCGTTATGATTAACTGTAATTACACCGCGTGACTTGATGTATCCGAAGAATTTTGCATACAATGGCTTGAGAATTTCACGCCAGACTCTCGGCGGTAGGAACAATTGAATCTTACTGCCCCAGTCACTGAAATTGGCAATCATATCCGGTTTCATGTGATCGATGGACAAACCGGCGGCTTTGATTTTCCAATCGGTATACGCTTCAAGCAGTTCATACATCGCATCAGGCTCAAGCAAGAAGTTCTCAAGCGCTTCTTCAAAGCCCATCATTGCATGAGTAAACTCAAACATACCGCGCGGAGACTGTACCATGACCAGCTTATTCTCACGGTCGGCATTTTCAGCCAATTTTATAGATTCTGTCCAGTCCAGATTGTCCAGATCAGGAAATTCGAAAAACTCACGCCAACGCGTAATGTCTTTGATTACTTTTTTGTCGCCCATTGCATTAGGCGTAGGGCCCGGTTGGTCATCGGGCCAGTCCCAAATGACACCCCATGCATCAGGCACATCTACCCCGCCGCGTGACACACGGTTGTGCGCATTTCCGGCAGCATCCAACAAATATGGCAATCCGGGCGGCCCTTCCATGCAGTTAAAACATGAAAAAGGATCTCCCAGCCAATGCGGGTCATCATTATGTACTAGTTTAAGAAAATTTTCTCTTGGTGTGGGCATTGTTTTCACCTCGTATTTGATTTTAATATGGTTCATATTATCGCACAGTTTTTCATTAAACAATGTAGACACAACCAAAATTGCTTATTTCCCATTGTAATTTATTACTATAAGATGTTATAATAAGTGATACGTCGCTAAAAGTTTGCATCGTAAGCTTTCAATAACCACTAGGAAGGTACATTAAACAAAATGGAAATCAGTCTGGCATTAATCCTTGACGAAATAGGTCTGGACACAGAAATCACAATTCCAAAAGAGCTCAATCCAAAATTCCGGTCGGTCGAGCTGTTTATCCCGGGCGAAACCAGATTCACTCCCGGCAAATTATTCGTATGCCCATTATCCGAAGCACTTGTGGCTGACGGGAAAGAAGGCGCATTTTTCCTCTGCCTGAGAGACAAGGCTGCTGAGTCCGATCGCACTGACACGATGGCAGGGATTACTGTTATTCGCGGAAATGTCGGACTGAGAGAGCTTTTTAATCGCGTGCTGCGTATTTTCGTCAGGGTTTCCCAATGGGTCATCGCTATGGAACAAAGTGTTTCTAACCGAAAGGGTCTCAAGGATCTGCTGGATTTATCTGAACCAATATTCGGCAACTTCATCACCATTCAAGACAGCACATTTAAATTGGTCTGTTATACCGAGGGCATTAAGTCCCCGAGTATTGTCATGAGTCGGCTCATAAAATATGGTTACCACCCACCTGAAACTATGGAGTTATTCCGTAAGTATAGACGACTGGAACAATTTAAGATGATCACAGATGTTATTGTCACCACAGATAAAGTTACCAGCGATAATGACATTGTAAAAAAGACAATTCACCTTGCGGGCAATATTCTCACCATGATCGTCATGGACTGTTGCGGCAAACCCGCCAATAATGCCACCGTCGAAATGTTCGAAATTTTGATTGATTATATTAAGCGCTACGCTGATCTCGAAATTGCTCAAACCGGCGGCATCGGTGGGATCAAAGCGCTTGCAATAGATATCCTTGACAGAAGCGCCGGTAGCATTGAAGAGGCGCGCACAAGAGCTACATATTGCGGTTTTCCTTTTGATAGCGACTTTCGTCTATATGTTTTTTCTTTCTTAGATGACAACAATGTGCCTACTGCCCATCTTATTCACCTCTTGTCAGAGGTCTTTACCGAAGCTGTGGTTTTTTCATGGCGGCATCATATCCTCATTATAGAACATGGAAATGACAACATCGCAGAGACTTGTAAATTTTCGGAAAATACGCTCGGACGTACCGACTTCGTGTGCGGTATCAGCAACGAATTTGGCAGTCTTTGGTGCTTGCTCACGGCATTTGAGCAAGCAGTCGTTGCTAAGGATATTTCTGCACGGCTCAAGAATCCTACACATATCAAGAATCATGAACGCTTCTACCTGTTTTCCGATAATCTCATTTATCACATCGTATCTTCAAGTTACCGCGCAACACCCGCTGTGTTTGACAATTCATTTATATCGCGTTCGATCGCCACTTTATGTGATTATGATGAAAAACACCGCACCGAAACTGCAAGAATACTGCGGCATTTCCTCGAAAATGAACGCAGTGCGACCGCAACGGCGTCAATTATGCATATGCACAGAAACACCGTACTGTACCACATGGATAAGATAAGCAGCCTGCTCGGGCTGTCGCTTGACGACCCCGATATCAGGCTGCAACTTTTGCTTGCTTACAAGGTTCATGACTTCGGCGAATTATGAGTATGATTGCAGTAAAGTTTGCGCCTTTTCGTTAATCATTACACCATCTAAACAAACGAAACCTTGCTGTAATCCAAATCATGCGGCTCTTTTCCTGTCTTGACGTGGCCAACGAGGACGCTGACTGCAAACTCATAACCCTCAGGAAACTGCATACGTTTCTTAAATTCTTCGCCTCGGTGGCTGCCCAGCGGTACGCGAAGCAGACCGACAATACAACTTCCCAATCCCATAGACTCAGCAGCAAGCACTACATTTTGACACAAAATCCCACTATCCAATTGCGCCCACGCCGAGTCTGCCGCTGAAACCACAATGAGGCATGGTGCATCATAAAGTATTTTACCACCGCGGCTCATGATTCGATCATAGTATATCTTATCCTTTGCCACAGCAAGTTCTGCCACACCGGTCGCATCCATCTCGTCTAAGAACTTTTTGTCCGTGATGACCGTGACGTGCCACGGCTGGATGTTCTGTGCGCTCGGCGCTGCAAGCGCTGCTTCAACGAGTAATTTAACTTGCGCTTCGGTAAGCGGGGTATCATGGAAGTCTCTGCACGAGTTGCGTTTTTTGATATTTTTCATCGTCTCGTTCATGTGTATCAGTTCCCCTCAATCGTAATATTTTGTACCAAATCATACCACAGACAAACGTGATTGACAATATTGGGGTGATGTTCTATAATTTTTTGAATGGGAATACCATGGTTCAGCTCATATCTGGACTGTGTTTTTATAACTATAATGAAGTACCGGGAGTGATTTTTATGCGTGAATTAGAAAAAATATATGACCCTTCACAAGTTGAAGAAAAAATCTACAAAATGTGGACCGATGGCAAATATTTCGAAGGCGTCATAGACCCCAACAAAAAGCCATTCACCATAGTCATACCTCCACCAAATGTTACAGGGCAGCTCCATCTGGGGCATGCTTTTAATAATACGCTGCAAGACGTGCTGACGCGCTTCAAGCGCATGCAAGGTTATGCGGCGCTTTGGCTTCCGGGAACTGACCATGCCGGCATTGCTACTCAGATCAAAGTGGAAGAGGAGTTGCGCAATGAAGGGCTCAGCCGTCACGACCTCGGCAGAGAGAAATTTCTTGAGCGTGTCTGGGACTGGAAACATAAATATGGCAACAGAATCGTCGAACAGCTCAAACAACTCGGCAGCTCCTGCGATTGGAGTCGTGAGCGCTTCACCATGGATGAAGGCTGCTCCAAAGCAGTGCGCGAAGTCTTTGTCGGTCTTTATGAAAAAGGGCTGATCTACAAAGGCAACCGCATCATAAACTGGTGTCCTACCTGTGCAACGGCTTTGTCCGATACCGAGGTGGAGCATGAGGAACGTGCCAGTTTCATCTATCATATTAAATATCCCATCAAAAACTCCGACGAATTTCTCATTGTTGCCACCACACGCCCGGAAACGATGCTGGGCGATACCGGTGTGGCCGTTAACCCCAATGATGACCGTTACAAACATTTGATTGGAAAATCTGTCATTTTACCGCTCATGGAACGTGAAATTCCCATCATCGCCGATGAATATGTCGATATGGAATTTGGCACGGGTTGTGTCAAGATGACACCCTGCCATGATCCCAACGATTTCGAGGTCGGACAGCGGCATCATCTTGAGCAAATTTTGGTGCTTGATGAAGCAGCAAAAGTCATCAACGCAGGAAAATATAACGGCATGGATCGCTTTGATGCCCGCCGTGAAGTCTTGAGTGACCTTGAGTCACTGGGCTTGCTTATAGAGACCAAAGACCACACCAATAACATCGGTATGTGCTACCGCTGTGATACGATTGTCGAGCCGATCACATCTGCACAATGGTTTGTAAAAATGAAGCCCCTCGCTAAAGAAGCCATTGAAGTCGTAGATGATGGCACAATCAAATTCGTGCCTGAGCGCTTTTCAAAAATTTACACACATTGGATGGATAATGTCCGCGACTGGTGTATTTCGCGCCAACTGTGGTGGGGGCATAGGATTCCGGCTTGGTATTGCGATTGCGGACATGTAACGGTCAGCAGGAACGATCCCAATCAATGTGAAGCTTGCGGCAGTACAAACATCCAACGCGACGAAGATGTGCTTGACACATGGTTTTCTTCGGCACTCTGGCCATTTTCGACCCTAGGCTGGCCAGAGAAAACTAAAGATTTGGAATACTTCTATCCCACCGATGTGCTCGTCACCGGCTATGATATCATTTTCTTCTGGGTTGCCAGAATGATTTTCTCCGGCATGGAACAAATGAAAGAAGCGCCTTTCCACACCGTATTTATTAATGGCATCGTACGCGATGCGCAGGGGCGCAAAATGAGCAAATCCCTCGGCAATGGCATTGACCCGCTTGATATCATCACTACATATGGTGCTGATGCGTTGCGATTTAATATCATCACAGGCAATAGCCCGGGTAACGATATTCGCTTTTACCCTGAGCGTTGCGAGGCCATGCGCAACTTTGCCAATAAAATCTGGAATGCCAGCCGTTTCGTCATGATGAATCTCACGATTGACCAAAATAGTTTGCCTGAAAAACTGGAGCTGGAAGATAAGTGGATTTTATCTAAGCTCAATACACTTGCCGGTGAAGTGTGTCACAATCTCGAAAACTTCGAGCTGGGTATCGCTGCGGCTAAGATATATGATTTTATCTGGGATAGTTATTGTGATTGGTATATTGAGCTGACCAAACCGAGATTACAATCCCAGGGAGCAGCAGACGGTGCGCCAATGTCCGAAAACGAAAATGATACAGCCTTCCGAGCACAGCAGGTTTTGCTATATGTACTCACTGAGATACTGACATTATTACACCCATTTATGCCATTTATTACCGAAGAGATTTATCAGGCATTACCGCACGGACAAGACGCAGATGCTGCAGGACAGGCTTTAATGGTGCGCAAATATCCTGAGTATACCGAAACATTGCATTTCCCCAAAGAAGAAGCGGATTTTGAATCCATCATGGCTGCCGTTCGTGCTGTGAGAACACGCCGCGCAGAGATGAATGTTCCACCATCGAAAAAGCCAAGCTTAACCATCGTTACCGACAAGCTTGATGTCTTTGAGGCCGGGCGCACCTATCTGGGCAGACTCGCATATGCCGGCGAAGTTACAGTTACTGAGGAAGCGCCAACCGATTTGACCGGCCTTGTTTCGGTCGCCACCGGAGATGCAAGACTCTTTATCCCGCTCGCCGAGCTTGTCGATGTAGCCAAAGAACGTGAGCGCATTGAAAAAGAGATGTTAAAAGTTCAGACTGATATCGACAAATTTGAGAAAAAGCTCTCAAATGAGCAATTTATTGCCAAGGCAAAACCGCAAGTCGTAGCAGCAGAGCGTGAAAAGCTCGAAAAGCTCCACGCCCTGCTCAGTAATTTAAATGAAAGCTTGGAGGCACTCGTATAGCATAGACCGATGGGCTCGCTGCGCGTCAGCTTAATGCCCTGCGAAACTCATCACGCATTCTAAGCGCCTCATTACGAGCGGCGATGGCATAGTCCTCGTCGCTCTTTTTCCATGCGGCGATAATGCCTCTTGATGAATTGACAATTGCACCATGTCCATTTTTATCAAAAGCTTTTACCGCCTCTGCGGCACTTCCACCCTGCGCCCCATATCCGGGCACTAAGAAAAACGTGTGCTTTAGCCTTGATCTTAAAAACTCAGCTTCCTCCGGATAGGTAGCACCCACAACCGCACCCACACATGTATAGCCATACTTCCCTACCGTTTCTTTCGATATATCCTGCATGAGATCCCCAACCAGCGTATATATCCTATCGCCTCCGATCAACCGGTCTTGCAGCTCTCCCGATGATGGATTGGATGTTTTCACAAGTGCAAATACGGCCTTGTCATACTTGACCGACATATCAATGAACGGCTTGATGCCGTCTGAGCCTAAATATGCATTGACTGTAAGCGCATCAACATCAAATGAACAAAGTGCTGCCGTCCCAACTTTGACAGTGCCGAGATATGCACTTGCGTAGGCTTGCGCAGTCGAGCCAATATCATTGCGCTTACCATCACAGATTACATACATGCCCTTTTTCTTAGCGTAGTCACAGGTCTGTTTCAGCGCCAACACACCGCCGGGGCCCAGAACTTCATAATAGGCCGACTGAGGCTTGACCGCCGGAACAATGTCACAGAGCGCATCTATCAGCCCTAAGTTAAATTCACAGACCGCCGCAACAGCGGCCTCCAGCGTTTCCCCTTGCATCGCAATATGCCTTTCAAGAATTTGCGGCGGGATATGCTCCAGCGCCGGATCCAGTCCGACAACTGAGGGGTTTTTCATTGCGTTGATTTTTTCCTGCAATCGATCAAATGACATAACATAGCCTCCATTTGTAGTAAGAATTATTGCAATCCGTAGTGCTTGGGCGTATCTGAAAAACACCGCATTAAAACGTATCACGATATACAATTTCCCCCCGGGATATTGTATATTTTACCTTCCCCTTAAGCTCCATCCCAGAAAACGGTGAATTGCGCGCCTTGGACTTAAACTGATCCGGATCTACAACCCACTGCTCATGCGGATCGAACATAACAATATCAGCAGACGCACCCTCTGTCAAAACCCCGGATTCAAGACCTACAATGCGCGCCGGATGAGTTGACATACACTGAATAATCTCACCAATCTTTAATTTACCCGTGTGATACAAATATGTCAAGGCAAGCGCCAAAGACGTCTCAAGCCCAATCATACCACTGGGCGCATCTTCCAGCGACTGCGCTTTGTCCTCTACCGAGTGCGGCGCATGATCGGTCGCAATGACATCTATAGTTCCATCAATCAATCCCTCAATAATCGCCGTGACATCATCTTGTGTCCTCAGCGGCGGATTTACACGAGCGTTGGTTCCCTGTTTTAGAATTTCATCTTCGGTCAGAGCAAAATATTGCGGACAAGTCTCCGCCGTTATATACGCTCCGACTTTTTTCGCCATGCGAATAATCGCAACCGAAGCCGCAGTGCTGACATGGGCGATATGCACTTTCGCCCCGGTCTCAACAGACAACATGACATCACGAGCGACCATGATTTCCTCCGCTATGGCCGGCCTGCCCGGAAGGCCGAGCGCTTGAGACACAACACCTTCATTGACTGCGTAGTTTTTTGCAAGTTCGTCATCCTCGCAATGGCTAATTAACGTCATTTTATTTTTATGTGCTTGATGCATGGCATGTCTGACAAGCTTTGCGCTTTGGATCGCACTTCCATCATCAGACAATGCGATGACTCCAGCCGCTTTAAGCGCAGCAAAGTCGGTTAACGTTTCGCCTTTGTGCTCCAGTGTAATCGCCCCAATCGGAACAATCTTGATCGGCGCATCCTTTGCCTTATCTAAGATATACTCTATGGTCTTAACATTATCCGCTACAGGTAAGGTATTGGCCATACATAAACAAGTGGTCACACCCCCTGCTGCCGCTGCGGCAGCCCCGGTCATGATATCCTCCTTGTACTCAAATCCCGGGTCGCGAAAATGCACGTGCAAATCCACAAGTCCGGGCGCGACCATTAAGCTTTTGGCGTTAATAATAGTCATTTCGCCGACCGGATCAATTCGCTCTGCAATCTTTGCGATTTTTCCATCTTTGATCAGTATATCTCCGACCTCAAGCTCAGATGTCGCACCGCATAGCTTCCCGCCCTTGATAAGTATCATAGTGACCTCCCCAAAACAAGATACACTAGTGTATCATAATATCGCAAAATAATCTAATCTAAACACGTTACTGACGGTGTCAAGTTGTTCTTGGTGTTTGACAAGCCTGGCACTGACTCCGGCATCTATCCTGTCGTATGGATTCACACCAAGGATGTTGTCGAGGAGGTACGCTTTCCCGGACTCCGTGTCGAAGTAGGTGCGGTTGTATGTGAAGCTGCCAAGTGCTGTAAACAATGTTCGCGGAACATTGCGCTGATGGATTGTGACCCCATCTTGCTTCCGTTCCTTTTTGGCATCGCAGATTGATTTGTCCGCCGACTCGATGAAAGCGGCGAGTACCCCGGCCGTCATATCATCGCTGATCAGCTTTAACTCATCTGCCATCTTGTCTAGAGCGCTTATGCCATTTGCTTCAAAGTAGTTGAGAAAATTTACTACCGTTTCAGTTACAATTTGTTGTATAATGTTTTCCATGAGAAAGTCGTCTTCCTTTCGATGTGGTTTCCGCACAAGTATGCTGAAATTATGGCTTTCATGGTAACCGCTTCGTGCAGGGGGCAAGGAATCGGCGCTAAGCTGATCGAATCGGCAAAGCAATGGAGCAATGCGCAAAACCTCGACTATATCCAAGAAACAAGTGCTTTCGTTAAGCTATCGCAAGAAACAGCACAGCGGTACGATGAGGACATCGTACCCTACAAATATCGTTAAAGTCATCAGCCAGACCCCGCTTCTCAGACTTACAGAGTGTTGCTTATGTTTTTTGTTTTGCTCTCCCCTCTCGTCCCCTCGTCTCTCGTCCTTGGGCGAACAATTTGTTCGAGCCGCAGCGAGTTTGTGAGCCCCGTCTTCGGGAGTTCTTAGAGGGCAGAGCTCTCTAAGTGTGTCTTTTGGACACTTTTCTGCACAAACAGAAAAGTGTCGCGCCGCAGGCCGTTCCCACTTGTGCTTTGCAGTAAGGGCGGCAATGTTGCCGCCCTTACAAGATTAGTCAAACAAAAGTATGCATAAACCCACCAAACAATCCCCCCACTCACTCCACCAGCCCATACTTCACCTTGATCCGATCAAGCTTTTCAAGCATGGGCTGTGATATGAGCATCAAAAACGTCACCGTTGCCGCAGCATGAATCAAATTAAAAGGAATCCCCTGCAAATAAGTTGTCAAGATCATGGCTGGTGTCAGCCGCTCCTGAAATACAATCACCATATATGAGTCCATAATCAGGCCATAGATAAGAAAAGTC
>WQVH01000054.1 GCA_009781695.1 Oscillospiraceae bacterium | reverse complement strand
GATACTGACTTATGGAGTGGATGTAGAGGCATATGAGCTAGAGCTCCCTGTGCTTGACCTGTCGGACTCATCATTGTATGTAGGTGATGAAAGTGATTTGCCGATCGTAAATACCGCAGAGGACTCATTGTATCTGTTGTATACATCGGGGACAACAGGTCAGCCCAAAGGTGTAATCGGACTACATCAGGGAACGGTCAATCTGATTTACTCGCTGCAAAAGAACTATCCAATTGATGGACAAGCGAAGATTTTACAAAAAACGGCATATACTTTCGATGTGTCAATAGCAGATATATTCAGATGGGGACTAATGGGTGCGCAAGCATATGTTTTGGCATCGGGCGATGAGAAAGAACCGGCAAAAATGTGTGAGGCGATTGAAAGATATCAATTAACTGAAATGCAAATTGCTCCTTCTGTGTTAAAAGTGTTTTTGGCTCATGTGTCAGCGAATCCATTAAAATATGGTGCGATGCTTAAGAGCTTGCGTTATGTGTTCGCCGCAGGTGAAGCCTTGCCTGTCAATTGTGTGAAAAGCTTTTATGAACTAATAGGCGCACAAAATCGAGAGGTTAAGCTAATCAATGCTTATGGACCGACAGAAACCAGCGTATTTGCGACTTGTTTTGACTGTGAACCCGGAACAGAAATAGTTTTGATTGGTAAACCAATTGAAAATTATCAGGCATATATCTTAAACGACATGGTGTTGTGCGGTGTGGGTATGATTGGCGAGCTATGCATTGCGGGCGTGGGTGTAACAAAGGGCTATTTAAACAGTGAAGCGTTAACCAATGAAAAATTCATCGATAATCCATATGGCAGAGGAAAGCTATATCGCACCGGCGATGCAGCAAGGTGGCAAGCAGATGGAAATATAGAATATCTGGGTAGGATCGATGACCAAGTAAAGATCCGTGGCTTTAGGATAGAGCTAGGGGAAATAGAGAGTGCGCTGCGGCAATTGATTGGGATCAATGATGCGGTGGCGGTGGTGCAAAGCAATGACGATGGAGATAAGGTATTATGTGCCTATGTGCTGAGTGTAGTGGAGATAGATGCCGAGCAAATTAAGATGCGTCTGCGCAGCAACCTACCTGAATACATGGTGCCGACCCACTTCATGAAAATGGAATCGTTTCCTGTGACAAGCAGTGGAAAGCTGGACAAAAAAGCGCTACCCAAGATTGAGATTGCCGTGACAAAAGAATATGTCGCACCAAACACTGAAACAGAAGAAACCATTGTGCACATCTTCGAAAAAATGTTTGACATGGAGCTTATTGGGATCAAAGAAAGCTTCTTTGATTTGGGCGGCAATTCACTTAAGGCAACACTGCTAGTGAATCAAATAGAGCAGGCAACGGGTGTGCGGTTAGGGATAAAGGATATCTTCCAAGGCGTGACAGCGGAGGGTATTGCACTCGCATTAGCGGACCATGAAGGTAGCTACGAGCCGATACCTCAAGCTGATGACAAAGCATATTATCCGATATCGCCATCACAAAAGCTGTACTTCTTGTCAGCGCATTTGTGGGATTATAATAGGGTGGACATGACCAATAACATCCCTTCGGCATTTAAAGTAAAAGGGACATTCGATGTAGAAAAAGCTGAAAACGCCTTTGAAGCATTATTGGCGCGTCATGAAATTTTGCGCACAAGTTTTCACTTGATTGACAATGAAACCGTCGCAAAAATCCATGACAGCGTAACAATGGACATGACGTTTGAGGAAAATGATGCTGAAGAAAACATTGAAGTCCTTGCGCGGAATTTTGTCCGTCCTTTTGACTTGACACAAGCGCCCTTAATGCGGGCACGCGTAATTAAAACAGGGGAAGCGGATTATGTGCTCTTTATGGACTGTCATCATATCATTTCGGATGGAATGTCCAGTGAATTGTTACTAGCAGAGTTTATCACACTATATGCAGACGGTATCCTTCCTCCTGTGAAGTTGCAATACAGAGACTACAGTGAATGGGTTCTGCATAGGGCGCTTGATGATCAAAAAAATTACTGGATGAGCCATTTTGATCATGGTGTACCCAGACTACAGTTGCCGGAAGATTTTCCAAGACCGTCTGAGAAAAAGTTCAGTGGAGATGTGGTTGTACAGACACTTGACCAGAAACTCAGTGACAAAGTTATGAAAATCAGTCAAAAAATGGACATGACAGAATTTATGGCATGGTTATCAATGATGATGCTTGTCCTTGAAAACTATAGTAATCAAGGCGTTGTCTTAGGGACACCCGTGTCAGGAAGAACGCACAGAGATACAGAAGATATACTCGGGGTGTTTATCAATAGGCTGTTATTAAGTGGTAAGCCGGAAAAAGAAAAGACACTCACTGAGTTTTTACAGGAAGTAAAAGAAAATTGCTTAATGGCTTACGAAAATCAAGATTATCCGTTTGAGTCGCTGGCGCAACAGTTTGAGCCAATGGCACACCTAGACAAATCCAAAACACCTCTGTATGATGTTCAATATTTGTTTTATAAAGATGAGGGTGGTTTGCAAAATGAGATCCAAATAGATGGTACACACTTTCAAGCAGTAGAAATTGCGTTTACAGATGAATCAGCAAAATTCGATTTGGTCTGTAAAGTCACAGAGCGTAACGGAGCATATACCGTGACGTTCAAATATTGTAGTGACCTGTTTAAAAGGGAAACCATCGAAAAAATGGTAGATCAATTGATACAAATCTTAGACCAATTGGATGAAACATCGGATCAAACCATAGAGATGCTTACGCAGCAAATCTAAAAAGAAAATGTGGAGACAAAAGTGGAGAAAATTATCGAAGTAAAGTCACTGATGAAGAGCTATACTGTGCAAAGAAAAGAAGTGAAAGCGGTTAAAGGGATCGACTTTTACGTAGAGAAGGGAACTATGTTTTCGTTTCTGGGGAAAAATGGGGCAGGGAAATCAACGACGATTGATATCCTTTGCACCCTATTAGAGCCTGATGCGGGAGCGGTCATGATTGATGGTTATGAACTCGGAAAAAATGATTTTGAGATCAGAAAATCAATAGGGATTGTTTTTCAACGCAGTTTACTTGATCCCATGTTGACCGTTTATGAGAATTTGAAGATCAGGGGGAGATTTTATAAATTCTCCAGACAGAAGTTAAAAGAACGCATTGAGGTGGTTACCGAAATTGCGCAATTAGAAGAGTTTCTTCATCGACCCTATGAAAAACTGTCCGGCGGGCAAAGAAGAAGAGCTGACATTGCAAGGGCGCTGATTAATACGCCGAAAATTTTATTTTTAGATGAGCCGACCACAGGCCTTGATTCGCGTGCACGAAAAGACATTTGGGCAACGATTAGAGCGTTACAAAAAGAAAAAGGTGTGACCGTATTTTTGACGACGCACTATATGGAAGAGGCCGAACAATCGGACTATATCACCATAATAGGGCATGGAGAGATACTGGCAAGAGGTACACCGCTGGAGCTAAAGCTGAAATATTGTCATGACTTATTAAAGCTTGCGCCGAAAAATCCGGAGCGCTTTAAACAGACGCTCATGGAAAATCAAATTGAGTTTATCCAAAATGGGGAAGTCATAGAAATCAAATTGGATTCAACTTTAGAAGCGATTCCGTTTGTTGAACGGTTCAAAGATGATATCATCAACGTTGAGATCATCAACGGAACTATGGATGATGTCTTTCTGGATATCACCGGCAGAGAGGACACATAAATATGACCACATTAGCAATGAGGAATGTATTGATTTATTTTAGAGATAAGTTAGGGGTCTTTTTCTCCTTGTTATCTGTGTTGTTGATTATTGCGCTATTTGTTCTATTTTTGGGAAATGCCTTTACTGCGGACTATGGCGGGAATATCGAAGAGGTCTCTGAGGTCATTAACAACTGGATTTTTGCAGGTATTCTGGGTGTGACAACGGTTACTACAACTCTGGGTGCTTTTGTGGTTATGGTCAATGATAAAGTACATCATCTTTACAAAGACTTTTACTCAACTCCGGTTCAAAGATATCGAATTGTGGCGGGTTATGCATTGGGTGCTTTTGTTGTGGGTACTATCATGAGCATGATTATTTTTGTCGTGTTGATTTCATACAATGCAGTGATGGGCAATTATGTGATGTCCGCGCTGAACATGTTAATTACCACAGGTGTTCTGCTGCTCAGCGTGTTGCTTAATGCATTTATGATTTTTTTCTTTACCATGTTCATCAAAACGAATCAAGCATTCGGCGCAATTTCTACTATTTTGGGAACCTTGATTGGCTTTATGATGGGGATTTATGTGCCGATGGGAGACTTGCCGGATGCGATTCAGACGCTTATTCGGTTTTTTCCTCAATCTCATACAACGATGTTGTTTAGACAACTCTTTATTGAGGGTATTGCAGAGGAGGCTTTTTTACACATTCCGACTGAATATTTGCAAGCGTTCCAGGAAGCTACGGGGGTCATTTATGTCATCAACGGGTATGAGCTGACCAGAATGGATAGTGTGCTTTTTTTAGCGGGCGCAGCGATTGTCTTCTTTCTTTTATCCGTTTGGAGAATGTCGAGAAGATATGTGTAAAAATCGTATTTATCTATCTCAAATTGATCCAGCATTAAGCCGGGATACTTACAATAAGTTACTGCAAATGATTTCAAAAGAAAATAGAGAAAAATGCCGCCGATTTAGGTTTAAGGAAGATTCCTTGCGCACACTGTATGGGGAACTGATGCTTCGGTATGTACTGTGGCGGCAATTTTCTCTTGAAAATGAAGCGGTTGAGATACTCAAAGGCGATGAGGGAAAACCTTATCTCAAGGATTGTCCTATTCATTTTAACATCTCTCATGCAGCCGATTTTGTTGTTTGTGCCGTGAGTGAGCAAGCGATTGGGGTTGATATAGAACAAATAAAAGAAACCGATTTGTCTCTTGCGAAACGTTTTTTTTGTCAATGCGAATATGAAGATTTGATTGCCCAACATGCGGATGATCGCCTAGATTATTTTTTCTCACTATGGACACTTAAAGAAAGTTATATGAAATGGCTGGGAAGCGGCATGGCGATCCCTTTGGATTCCTTTTTCTTTAAAATAACTGATGAGGGTATTTCGGTGGTCGATGAAAATCGGGAAATCAGACCATTTTTTAAACAATTTTCTGTGGATGACTATAAAATATCACTCTGCTCGATGATTGACAGTTTTTCGGATGAGATAGAAAAAATTAATGTGGAAGAAATGGTTTTTTGGAGGGGATTAACAAAATGAATTTCGATCGGAAGCTGGTGTTGGCTGACGGGACGGTGTTTTTAGGTAATCGTCTTGGTTTGGGTGATGAAGTCATCCGCGAGGTGGTTTTTCAGACAGCCAAAGCCGGTTATCAAGATGTTTTAATGGATCCGGATAATTATAATCAAGTTGTTGTAATGCCCCATTCAATGGTCAATAGTGATGGTATCAATCCAAATGATCCCGATGCATCGCAAGGTGCATCGGCGTTAATTGTAGACAAGTATTGTGCATCTCTTGACAGATTCTTAAAGGATAAAAACATATCCGGATTATGCGATGTCGATACAGGTGCACTGATAAATAAAATCCGTGCAGATGGTGTCATGTATGGAATCATCGTTGATGTGGAAGTGTCAGACGAACAGGCGCTGGTAAGGCTTACCTCAACGCCTTATGTGACCAATCATGTGAAACAAGTTTCGCCGAAGAAGCCATATCAGGTATCGGCGGAAAATAAAAAGTTTAGAGTGGCGCTGATTGCCTTTACTGCAAAAAAAGGGATTATTAACGAGTTGACGGTGAGAGGTTGTGAGGTAATTGTACTTCCATATAACACTTCGGTTGAGGAAATAAAGGCATTTGAGCCGGATGGTGTTATGCTTAGCAGCGGACCGGGAGATCCGTTGGATCTGCCTGAGCTTTTGCCGGTTATAAGCGCATTGCAGAAAAAGTATCCATTGTTTGGCATTTGCTTAGGGCATCAATTATTTGCCATCGCAAACGGTGCCAAAACGTCACAAATGAAATTTGGGCATCGTGGCGAAGACATACAGGTCAAAGATATTGGCATGGGAAAGATTTTGACTACATTTCAAAATCATGGTTATCATGTTGATGCTGATTCGCTGGCAGGAACTGATTTAGAGATCACACAATATGCCGTTGATGATGGCAGTATTGAGGGGTTGAAGCATAAAAAATACCCGGCATTTACAGTCCAATATCACCCGGAAGCACACACTGACACCCGAGATTCAAATTATCTGTTTGACCGGTTTGTGGAAATGTTGGGACTGTAGTATGCTTAGGATTATTAAAAAAGAATCCTCTATGGGTGTTGACTTCTATATCTATTGATTGTATAATGAGCTGCGCAAGTGCAGATTTTGGCACAATATATAGTGTCTCGGGGATTGTAAGACCAAGGCGGAATCTGCCGGGATTACCCGATCAACAGATCAGTAAAAATGGAGGTGCAGACTAATGCCTATTATCAGTATAAAGAAAAGAGACGGAAGAACCGCAGCATTTGATGTCAGTAAAATTTCTGAGGCAATCAGCAAATCATTCAATGCAACATATAGGCCGGGGAGCGAAGAACTCTCTTCAAAACTTGCCGATGAGGTCATATCTATACTCGAACTTGAAGGAAATGAAATTCCCGAAGTCGAACATATTCAAGACCTCGTAGAAAAAGTTCTGATGGACAATGGATACGTTACGACGGCCAAAGCGTACATACTATACAGAGGTGAGCGCAACCGCATCAGACAAATGAAGACGCGCCTGATGCAGACTTATGAGGAAATCACTTTTGCAGATGCGCGTGACAGTGATGTCAAGCGTGAAAATGCAAATATTGACGGCGATACAGCCATGGGCGTAATGCTCAAATATGGTTCTGAGGGTGCAAAGCAGTTCTATAATATGTTCGTGCTCAAACCGGAGCACTCAAAAGCGCACTCTGAGGGTGACATTCACATTCACGATTTAGACTTCCTTACCCTTACCACCACCTGTTGTCAAATTGACATAAAGAAGCTGTTCAAAGGCGGATTTTCAACCGGACATGGAAATTTGCGCGAACCCAATGATATCGCATCTTATTCTGCACTGGCCTGTATCGCAATCCAGTCCAACCAAAATGATCAGCATGGTGGACAGAGCATTGTCAATTTTGACTATGGGATGGCTGATGGTGTCAGAAAGACTTTTATAAGACTATACCGTCAAAATCTCGCAAAGGCACTCATGTTGTACAAAAGCATAGAGGATCCTGAAGATGAACTCGGCGAAATGATCGCAAACATTGAAAAGGATACAAGACTATTTCCGAGGCTTGAGGACAACGATGATTATTTAGCTCATGAATTAAAACTGCTCATCAAAAAATATGGAGAAGATGGTGTAAAAACCGTTCAAGAAACAGCCCGGCACTTTACCATAAAAGAAACAGATCGCGCCACATATCAGGCGATGGAAGCCTTTATCCACAATCTCAATACCATGCACTCACGTGCCGGAGCTCAAACACCATTTTCAAGTATTAACTATGGCATGGATACATCTCCGGAAGGGCGCATGGTTATGAAGAATGTCTTGTTGGCGACCGAGTCCGGACTTGGAAATGGCGAAACGCCGATTTTCCCAATCCATGTGTACCGTGTCAAAAAAGGCATAAACCTAGATCCGGGCGACCCGAACTACGATATATTCAAACTCGCTTGCAGATGCAGTGCCAAAAGACTATTTCCAAACTTTGCATTTATGGATGCGCCATTTAATATAAAGTACTACAAAGAAGGCGTGCCGGAAACCGAAATAGCATATATGGGTTGCCGCACACGTGTGATTGCCAATGAATACGATCCTGAACAAGAGGTCAGCCATGGCCGCGGAAATCTATCTTTTACATCAATTAACCTACCCAGGCTGGCACTAAAAGCCGGTGGTGACATCAATAGATTTTTTGAAGACCTTGATTACAAGCTTGACTTGGTTATTGATCAGCTTCTGGAGCGATTTGAGATTCAATGCCGCAAGCGTGTATACAACTTCCCATTTCTCATGGGGCAGGGCGTTTGGTTGGATTCTGAAAAACTCGGTCCGACAGATGATGTGCGCGAGGTGCTGAAGCATGGAACATTGTCCATAGGTTTTATCGGGCTTGCCGAGACACTGACCGCTCTTGTTGGTGAACATCATGGACAAAGTGAAAAAGCGCAGAATCTCGGCATGGAAATAGTCAGTCATCTGCGTGCAAGATGTGATAAAGAGACCAATGCACGCGGCCTTAATATCACTTTGATTGCAACCCCGGCAGAAGGACTTGCGGGACGGTTTATAAAGTTAGACAGTGCGAAATTTGGCGTGCTTGAGGGCATAACGGACAAAGATTATTACACCAATAGTTTTCATGTGCCTGTTGGATTTAAGGTCAGTGCATATGACAAGATTAAGCTGGAAGCACCATATCATGCATTGACAAATGCCGGACATATCAGCTTTATTGAGATGGATGGAAATCCAATGGATAATCTTGATGCATTTGAAAAGATTATTCGATTCATGCACGAGTCCGGATGCGGTTACGGCTCAATAAACCATCCGGTAGACAGCGACCCACTGTGTGGCTACACCGGAGTTATAGATGATCGGTGTCCCAATTGCGGCAGACGTGAAGATGAAGGTGCGGTCGGATTTGACCGTATTCGAAGAATTACCGGGTATTTGGTGGGTACGCTTGAGCGGTTTAACAATGCCAAGCGCGCAGAGGAACACGACAGAGTGAAGCACAATATGAAGGTGTAAGGATATATCAGTATGCGGATAGCCGGTTTAATACAAGACTCCATAGTAGATGGCCCGGGACTGCGCTTTGTGGTCTTCACTCAGGGATGTGACATCGGATGCGCAGGTTGTCATAATCCTGAATCAACCGATATAAATGGTGGTGTGGAGATGGCTGTCGAAGACATAATGGCAGTCATGCTGTCCAATCCGCTGACGGATGGGTTGACACTTTCCGGAGGTGAGCCTTTTTTGCAAGCAGCGGACTGTGCAAAGCTTGCTGCCGCTGCCAGAGATGGTGGAAAGAATGTATGGACATATACGGGCAATAATTTTGAAAACATGCTCAAAAGAGCGCAAATTGAGCCAGCTGTTTCGGATCTGCTGGAGCTGACCGATGTGCTTGTGGATGGCCAATTTATTCTTGCGCAGCGCACCTTGTCCATGAAATGGCGCGGTAGTAAAAATCAGAGATTCATTGATGTGCAAAAAAGCCTTATTGCCAACAAAGTGATTGAATTTGACGTGTAAAGTGTGTACAATTGTTTGGGCACTTTTTAAAAATCCACGACCCGCCATGTAATATATTGATTATGGAATTGAGGGAAATTTATGCCAATTGTAAAAGTAGCAGATATGTACGCAGCCGGGGAACGATTCAACAATGCACAGATGACGGTCAGAGGTTGGGTGAAGACGATTCGCGACCTTAAATCATTTGCGTTTATAGAACTAAACGATGGGAGTTGTTTTAAAGGGATTCAAATAGTCCTCGAAGAAGACAGCGTCACAAATTTTAAAGATATCGTAAAGCAAAATGTAGGTGCGGCGCTGATCGTGACCGGTACATTTAAACTGACCGAAGGGGCAAAGCAGCCTTTTGAAATATCCGCAACAGAAATTATTATAGAAGGGGAGTCTGCCCCGGAATATCCCTTGCAAAAAAAGCGCCATTCTCCGGAATTTCTCAGAACGATAGCGCACTTGCGTCCGCGTACCAATCTATTTTCTGCCGTATTTAGAATCCGCTCGATTGCGGCTCATGCTATACACTGTTTTTTCCAAGAAAGAGGACTGGTTTGTGTCCATACTCCGATTATCACATGTAGCGATGCTGAGGGTGCAGGGGAGATGTTCCATGTGACGACCTTGGATATTGATTCGCCGCCCAGAAATCCTGATGGGGGTGTGGACTATGCCGAAGATTTCTTTGGAAAACAAGCCGGACTTACAGTATCCGGTCAGCTCAATGGCGAAGCTTATGCGCTTGCTTTCGGTGGCATATACACATTTGGTCCCACCTTTAGAGCAGAAAATTCAAACACACCCAGACATGCAGCAGAATTTTGGATGATAGAGCCTGAGATTGCTTTTGCCGATTTAGGCGATGATATGCAGCTGGCAGAAGATATGCTAAAATATGTCATTAATTATGTGCTTTCTCACTGCCCATTTGAACTTGAATTTCTAAGCAATTTTGTAGACAAAGAACTGCTTGAGCGCCTCACTTCGGTTGCCAATGCCGACTTTGCCTCTGTGTCTTATACTGAGGCAATTGAAATACTGCTTAAGAGCAGAGAGAACTTCCAGTTTCCGGTTTCATGGGGATGCGATCTTCAAACTGAGCATGAGCGCTATTTGACCGAAAAGCACTTTAAAAAGCCTGTCTTCGTGATCAACTACCCTAAAGATATAAAGGCGTTTTATATGCGTCTTAATGACGATGGCGAGACTGTTGCTGCAATGGACTTGCTTGCGCCGGGAATAGGTGAGATCATTGGCGGTAGTCAACGTGAAGAACGTTTGGAGTTTTTAGAAAAGCGCATAGAAGAAATGGGCTTGGATAAAGACGCATACTGGTGGTATCTTGACCTGCGCCGCTATGGAGGCACCAAACACGCCGGATTCGGATTGGGTTTTGAGCGTTTGCTGATGTATCTCACCGGTGTATCAAATATTCGTGATGTCATACCATTTCCCAGAACGACAGGTAGTGCGGAATTTTAGCCTTCCAATTAATGGCATTGAGTCATTAATTGCATCTGAATTTATGTATTATTTGTAAACTGTACTAAAATCGTCAACTTTACGCTTGACACCGGTTTATTTACATATTAGTATTCTTTATGGCTGGTATTTCGAAAACAGAGTGCCGGATGGAAAGGGAATTTTACATGTTTTTAACCAAAGAGTGTGACTATGCGTTGCGGATCATTAGAGTACTATCAAATGGAGAAAAAGCAACAGCCGAACAAATATGTGATGCCGAGGCGATTCCGGGGCAATTTGCGTACAAAATTTTGAAAAAACTGGAACGTGCCGGTTGGATTATGAGCAGCAGGGGCAGAGATGGCGGATATTGGTTGGTGAGTTCGCCGGATAAATTGACTATTTTTGATGTGGTGTCTGCCGTTGACGAAAATATGTTTATCAATGAATGTCTCAGAAGTGACCGTTCATGCCTGAGAAATACCGAAAAACAGCCCTGTGCAGTACACAAAGAGCTTGTACGTATACAAGAACTGCTGGTCATGGAACTGAGCAAAAACAATTTGAGCAAGATCATTTCAGGTGACTAATAACTCCATTTTCGAAATAAGCACACCGTCATAAAGTAAATATTCAGCGATGAAAGCTGATTTTGTGCAAAAATCGCCGTTCCGGCTTGTAGGAGCGGCGGTTTTCGATTGATTCACTTTACACTTGGAAAATGCGTTTGCGTTTGCGTTCCACATGCAATCACGCTCATTGGAAAAAATGATGATGAGCGCACTAAATTTCTGGTAAAATTTTATAAAAATGCTGTTGAAATCAGTTTGCATATATGATATAAACAGCATCAGCGCATAAGAAAAAGATGAGAAAATTGCACAATACTTGTGCAATTTTAATAATTGCTTTTTTGAGGGCTTCTATAGATTGATGTTTTGCATTTGAAGCCTTATTGCGTTGCGCCCTTTCCTAAGTCTGAGCATCTTATAAAGAGGCTCAGCAGTATCGTGGCAAAGGGCGGGAGATTGAGTTTAGATAAAGGAGGGATATCCGAAATATTTTTACCGTGCACCAGCAAAGACCTTACGCAAATACCTTACGCGATTATCTTATCTTGCAAATCCCAAACAAAATAGGAGGTACAAGAGTGAAAAAAAGATTTTCACAAGTGTTGGTTTGTATACTAACGGTCGTACTGCTGATCGGTGTGGCTATGCCGGTTGCGGGGGCGAGTACTACACTCACCTTTTTAAGTCCTTTTGGATTTAATAATAGTAATATGCCAATCAACCAACCACTCACAGCACGAAGCGCCAATGTAGGTGTCGGAGAGGTGCTGCAAATCAGTTTTGGCAGGCCTAATGACGCACATATTATAGGCTCCATAGCGAGCTATTTGATAGCTGGTAGTAATAGTGACGTGACAGGAACTGAAACGGTGCTTATTCCGGTCAACACAGCAGGGCCAAGATCTGTTGCAGAATTTAATAGTTGGGCAAATGATCATGCTGCTGTTGTTATTGGCGTTGTCGATGATAATATGGCGGCGTTATGGGCATCTTACTATGCAAGAGAAATTGAAGCGCGCGGTACACCCGTTGTCGTGGTTGTAAACGAAATGTTTGAACCGGCACTCAGAAATGGTGCCATTAAAAACGGATTTACCGAAATGCGCACAGTGACCATAGACGCTATGCTCTATTCCAGGGCGTTCGGCAGGGCTATTGGCGGCGGTGTCCGTGACCTTTGGATTACCGCAAATATTTTGGTAGGTACAGGTGGTGTGCTCGGTCGTGCTTACACTGCACTAACCGATTCTCTAAACTCTGTAGAACTTGATCCGCCGCTTATAACGCTTGATATGATGGGTATTGACTTTGCAAAAAGCGTATCCGGAAGTTCTTTAGCTGTATTAGGGCGGGAATTTTTACGCTTATCTACACAGAATAATTTTGGAGATGGACTGCCGCTTGTCATCCCAACTCCGGAACTTGTAAACGCGATGATTGCACAATCAGGCGGCCGCTCCGGAAATGAAGTGCTGGGGATGATGGTCGGCGGCGGTATCGTCACTGTTGAAAACGTCGCAGTCAATGCCGTAATGGCAGGTGCTGCGCCGGAATATTTCTCAATTATTTTGGCAGCAATGGAGGCCATTGCCAGCTCACGCGAATATACAGGATTTGATGTTGACCGCGCATTGCGCAATAGTCTGGGTAATATGACAATATCTCTGATAGTCAGCGGCCCTATAGCGCACCAGCTCGGCATGGTCAATGATAGAAGTGTTGAAGATGGTATTTTGGGCGGAGGTCCGCTTGGAAACACCCTATCTGCCAATGTTTCTATCGGACGCGCAATCAGCCTTTCTTATCGTAATATCGGACTCAACAGACCGGAAGACACAGCCAGACGCGGCTCAATGATCCGTCTGCAAGAGTTTAACGTGCCGGTTATCGCTGAGACGGCTCGCTCATTGCCATCCGGTTGGCTTTCACACAGTGAATTTATGGGATTTGGTACGAACACAAATACTGTTTCTCTGGTGATCACAAGTCAAGCACGCTTGGCGACAGGATCCGGTGCAGGTGTGGGAACAGGTACACAAGATCCACTGCCGGGAGCAGTGATCACACAAGCAGCCGAAGGTCGCACTGAAGGTGCGGTTGCAATTGTAGCGCTTGCCGGACCGGGTGCGGATGTTTTGTCACGGCCTTTAGGCACAGATAATACGCATCCTGATTATACGCCTGTTGGGGCAGGTACATCAAGTGTTCGGAATATGGACACCAAAGCACTTATGCAGAACCATTTGGTAGGCGGTAATGCTGCAGTTGCCGGACTGGTATGGCCAATTGTAGTCGGTGGTTGTGCAGCTCCGAACCAAGTGTTCAGCGTAGGTGGCAATGGCTGGGGCAGTGGTTTCCGTGCTCAGCTTATTGGTGCAACACAAGTGCCATCAGCGCCGCAAAACTTTACAGTAACTGTCACCAGCTCTGACGCTACGCTGTCATGGGGCAGCCCGAGTCGTGCTGTCGGAGATATAAGCTATGAAGTTTCGGCAGATGGCGGCAGAACTTGGTCAGATGCAGGAACTGCGGTTACCTATACATTCAATAATTTACCGGGCGGTAATCACGCATTTGTTGTTCGTGCGGTAAACAATGATGCTTTAAATTCTGCGGAAGTTGCTAGTGTTGCCGGTACAGCTACAGTTGTATTTGAGAGCAGAAGCGGGCGTGGTGCGTGGGCAGTCTATCATTATGAGGTAGTCGCAGCCACAAGTAGTGACACAGGTACTATATTTACCGAAGTCACATCTGAAGAATAGGAGAATAGCATATGAAGAAATTCATAAAGTTCTTAGGTTGCTTGTTGGTGCTTACGATGATATCCGGAATTGCGATTCCGTTTGCCGCAGCAAGCACACCGGTTGAAATCGTTTTTGTAAACCCATTAGCTGAGATTGAGCCGCTCAATAATATTCCGGCAGCATCCAGAGAACCGTTTAGAAATAAGCTCGAAAATGGTGAACCGGTTCAAATTTTGGTTATGTACTATGCAAAGCAAAAGAATGTGGAAATAACTACGGCTATGGCTGATTTGCTCAGAGAGCAACTGTGGGCTATTTTCGGAGCAAATTATGTCGCACAAGGCATTACGGATATGACCGATGCCATTACAGTTACTCTGGCAGCAGGTGGAACCACTGTGTCGGTTCCCAGCGGTACAGGTGGTCACGAAACTTCAGCCATGAGTCCGGATCACTGGAGAAATCAAGGTCCTGTCAATCCTGAGACCGGATGGCCTGAGAGCAGGATACCGTCTCATGGTACACCGTGGGGTCCAAAGACCGGTTACGGTTATACCGGATTTCCTGCTTATGAGCAGAACTTTGAAAGATATGCCCAGTGGGCCTCGGCAGATATCGTTGTAT
>WQVH01000053.1 GCA_009781695.1 Oscillospiraceae bacterium | reverse complement strand
CTTGGCTGTGCGCAAAGCGCGCCTAAACAAGCACGCCAGTGCGCTGTTCCGCTCGGCGGCGGGGCAATCGTTTATGCCCCGGTAGGCCCAACCTGTGTTTTCAGATACCCAGTGAAGTGTAACTTGTAAAGAAATATTTTATAACTGCCGCCGATGGCAAGGACTGCGAAACCATGCATTATCATTTGCAAAGGGCGCTGTCGCAACAGCCCCCTTTGCATTATTGCTTATACGTCGTTACGCTAAATCAATACGTATTATTGATGAGCCGCAGCGCCACAGTCTGACTTTCCAATGTCACGGTCAGATCAATATACTGCCACGGTGCATTGTTCTTGGTCACATCAATCAGATTGACATAATCCATATTGTTCCAGACTCTATTGACACGGACAAATTCCATGGCGCAATCACCACCCGGCAGCGTTGCCGCCACTGTAAGATCGTCATACGAAACCAATGCATTGACTCCGTTTAACTGTGTCCATATACGGATGATCCCTGCATTTGCCAGCGACACATTGTTATCATTGCCATTGTTAAAGGCTTGCAGCCCCAATATATCGGTGACAGGTACGTATAGGTCGTTGATGAGCAATATTTCCACGGTCTGACCGAAGAGCGTCGCCGTGAAGTTTATATACTGCCACGAAGCGTCCTTTCTTACATCAATAAGATTGACATGTTCAGGATCGTTCCAGATACGGTTTATTCTGACAAACTCCATTGCATCTTGCCCATTGGGTAGCGTTGCTGTAACCTCAAGCTCCGCATAAGGCACAAGCGCATTGATGCCGTTGCGTTGCATCCAGACGCGAATTACCCCCAAGTTTGCAAGTGAGACATTGCTAGAATTACCATTGTTGAAGTATTGCATACCGAAGATGTCTACAACTGCTTCATAGAGATTGTTTATGAGCACAACTTCTACGACCTGACCAAAGGCAGTCACTGTAAATGTGATATATTGCCATGAACCATCCTTGTCTACGTCAAAGTTGACATAGTAGTCCTGCCATCCTTCGCCCTCAATCCACTGACGATTGCGCGTCACAAACTGCATGGCATCATTGCCCTCTTGATCGAGCGCAGTGATCACTGCATTCATCGGAACAGGAGCATGGACACCATCAAGATGCGGCCAGATGCGTATCCGTCCGGCAAGATCCGGCACTTGTTCACATGTACCATTATTAAATGCCTCTAATGTAAACCTGCCAACATCTGTTGCAAACGCCCATGCACCATATCCACTTGCACTGAAATCAGGCGTCATGTTTGCCCGCTCATTGGTCAGCGCAAAGGCATTTTGCACATCATTGGCCATGCGCACCGCAAAGAAGTGCTGTGCATCGGGATTAAGCTCTGTAAATGTGTACGTCATCTGGCCACTCGGCACATCATGCCAAGCGGGCGCGTCAGGATGCGCAGTTGACAGCACTCCGGGCGCAACAGGAATTGCAGATCCCATCGCTGCTGCCGGATTATCCACAGTCGCCGTTGTAAATGGTCTCATGCCTCCGGGATTGGCTACCCCTGCTGCCGATCCTCCGGTCATGGTTACTTGATATCCGCCCGAAGCACCGCCGATGCGTGTCGGCGCATCCCAACTCAGCGTGGCTTCGGTTCTGTCATGATTCCAAGTGAGCTGAACATTTTGCGGCGCATTGGGCGTGGGGATGTCACGTCCGGCCACCGTTTGGGTAGCGCCGGTAATCAATCTGGTCTGGAACGCTTGCGTACCATAGTATGTATTAATCGCTCTAAATGTTCTCGCAGTATCTGGATCTCCGGTAATTACCGGCCACACCTGATATCTGCTGACCAGCGGCGCTGCAGTTCCGCCGGGATGTGCAATACGGTTTCTGACAGCTGCCAATGACTCTAGCGGAAGTGTCGCATCAGCGCCGCCGACCGCAGGCATACCGTCCCTGCGTGCCATCTCTGCTACAGCTCTTGGCATCGTTGCGATCATTATGTTGCCGGCATCTCTTGCAGGTGCAGACAGTTGTGTCCTGAGCGCGTTGAGAATCCCACCTTGCGTCCATGCCATCATCCACCCGCCTGCGCCTTGATCCAGCGACTGCGCATGGTAGCCCAGCAAGGTAACAGTGCTCTGATGTGCATCAAAACCCATCAACTGATGTGTACTTTCCCAACCAGTAGGAAGCAGACGCTGTTCAGCACCAAGTACCGTAATCGCATGATCATTCTGACGCCCGACCCGTGCCGAACCATCCGTTTCATGCGTCCTGTTCTGACCAATATTGCGGATACTCAGCCGTACTGCACGTCCAATCGCATTGCTCGCTTCATTGCCTGCGCCATGCTGACCCCATTGCCCTGAAATGCCAAGTTCTTCAACAATAGGTCCGCTGACCAATAGCAACATACTATAATTCTCGCTTGAGGTCAGTGCGTGATACAGCAGATTTCCATCCTCCCACGAGCTGGCGTAAGCCTCCATTGCAGCAAGGATAACAGGAAAATACTCAGGCCGTGCACCGGCCATAACGGCGTTCACCGCAACTTTCTCAACAGTGATCATACCGCCTCTGGGCATGACCTTACCCAACAGTTCATCCGGCGTGCGCACCGTGGCCTCCAGCATCTGCGCTACAAGTTCCGGCAGAGGCATAACCAGCGGTAGTCCGTCTCCGAACCCCAGCTCCATTGCCATCTCATTAAAGTTTAACAATGCTGTCGATCCAAATCCCGTGACGGTGAGCGTCCTTGCTCCGGGATCTCCGGTTGTCCAACCTGCCAACTGCTGCGCCGTGATCGCAGGAGGATCTATTTCATCAGATGTCAGCGGCGCAGTCAGTGCCGTCACTGTTTGATCAAATGTTAATCGAAAATCCGGACTATTGCTCAGAAAATCTGTACTCCCGGCGGCACTCATATGCATGAATCCGGAAGCGTATACACGAGCGCATATGATTGCGCTGCGCACTCCGGTAAACCCATTGTCCAATGCACCAATCTCCAAAGTGCGTTCAAACAACTCATGGGTCAACACAACGACAGGTGTTCCCCGATATTCAACCATCATCGCATGATAAGCCGTCCACCATGCACTGAGCGCACAGTCCGCTACACCAAATATGACGGCATCATAGGCTGCAAGTGTGTCATAATACCCAAGCGGCTTTGCACCAATTGAGCTACCGATATTGTACATCCGAGCCGCTACACCAAAATCTGCCTCCAGCATCTCTCCAATGGCTCTCACTGCATGTGGATTCTGAGGCTTAGCGTAGAATGCCAGCGCTATGTTTGCATCATGAAGCTCCGCTTGTGTCAGCCGCGTTGCAAGCGGTCTATTGACCACCGGTGCAATATGTCCGAGTGGGTTCAGTACCGTCTCACTTGCAGCAGAGGTCAGGAGCGGCACAAATCCTGCGATGATCGCAATGGCCAATACTGTCACTAATATTTTATAATACGGTCTTTTCATCCTGTGCATAAAATCTCCTTTCCCCTTTCTTAATGATTACTGCGCTCAACGTCATATCCATTACTGCTTACGGACAAGTCTCCACCGAAAGGCAAGATCATGCTTTCCGTGACACGTGGAAGTATCTCGCTGCCACCGGCGTCCATCAAAAGTCCCCACGCACCACGTCCGCTGGAGCGCACCGTGATGTCACCCGTGTAATAGGCAAACATACGGCGGCCATTTTGCTGTGTACCGGGTGAAATTCCGGTCATCTGTCCGCTGGAGTGATTGCCTTGCCCGGTAAGCCCTTCAACAGCATCAAATTCAACTGCATTTCGGATATTGTTAATTGCACGTACTCTAAAACGCGCCTCAAATCCCAACGGCACATTGTAAAACGTAAACGATCTTGCATCTGCCGATACGGTATATATCCGATCCCCTCCGCTTGTAAGTATTCCGCGAGCGGTAGGATCAACAAGCTCGACCTGCCCATTTAAAATCGGCACAAAGTCATGTATGCCACCGGATGCAGTTCCGATCGTCTCCCCATTTCGAGCAAACCGAGGGGGAAGATATGCCGCGCCGAATCCGCGATGAACTTCATTGCTGCCGTCGAATGCAACGCCAAGATCCACCCCGGTAACCGTATTGCCCGGACGAAACGCAGATGGCATATCCGAGGTATTCGTAATGGTATAAAAACGTGTGTCTCCGCCATGTGAAAATGCCACCTGATATGCAATGATATCTGCATTTCCATCGCATGCGGGCGGACTCCATGTGAGCGTGGCAGTCGCCCTACCGGCAATAGTTCCGGCGCTCCATGTTACATTTACATTTTGCGGTGCGGAGGGAAGCCATGCATGCGTACTGCGTCTCGTCGCCAAGGGGTTCACTATAGGAGTCGGATTGGTAGGAACGCCGACACGATCTCCGGTCACACCCTCATGGGTAGGAATTATTGACGCAGTTCTGCCGTATGTGGTCAGCGTTGCACCGCTAATGAGATTGATCTGCGAACTCATGCGGTTATAAAAATCCCTACTGCCGAACATTCTATTGGGAGACAGTGCATTACCGGCAACGATCGGATGTACGGTGACATTCCGTGATTCCGGCGGGGAGAGACTTTCATTCGGCCCCCAAACAAATCCACCTGTGGTGGCAGGACCTCCGCCCGGAAACGCAGGACCACCGGTAAAGTCTGCAAACCCCGACTGCGTATCCACTTGATTTGCGGCAGGGCCTCTGCCAAACCGCAGCACATCTTTGCTGAAAATACCATGATATTCATACAGAAGCCGCACCATTTCCGGGTTGATCATCACCGCATCAGCCGCACGCGCATTCATACCGGTTCCCGCCCATGCTCCGGAACCTACACCGGCTGCCATTGTAGGCGGTGACCAGAAATTGGCTCCGCCGGCGCCCAGCGCCGCGTTTTGATCTCCGCCCCATATGAATATGACGGACTCATCAGGGTGAAATCCCATATCGACATGGAACGGCGCCCACATCGGACGTGGGTTGGCAGCGGTCACATTGGCCGGATTCCATGCCTCAGCTGTCCAATGATCCGGATTCCAATTCGGCAGATATTCACAAAGCTCACGGAAGAGCACCATGGTAAAGTCATCTGCACGCCCTCTGGTGGCATGATCATCCATCTCTCGTGTAATATGACCCATATTGCGATAAACCAGCCTGATCGCACGTCCAATAACATTGTTCACATCATTTCCTGCCGGAGCTCGGGTAAAGTCTCCGGAAATACCCAGCTCACGCCCAAGCGGCCCGCTGATCATAATGGTCATGGTGGTATTGCTGCCGGTTGTCATGGCGTGATACCACATTTTGTCATAGTCCCAACCGGTCGCCAACATTTCCGCTGCGGCAAGTATGATTGGAAAATGTTCAGGACGCGCTCCGGCCATTACCGCATTAACGGCAACTCTTTCAATACTAATCGCCCCGCCATTGAGTTTAAACCATCCAAGAATTTCATCCTGTCCGGTTTGCACAACACGTCTGCCGCGTTCATGACCGCCGAGCATTTCGTTGACCAGTTCACGCGTGGGCGGTATCAGAGGCAAGCCATCACCAAAACCGCCGAAAAATCCAATATTATCATTACTTCCTCTGCCGGCACGCGCAAATGGACTGGGACTGTCTGCCCGCACGGTATATGTGTGACCATGGCTGCCGGTTCGGACACTCGGATTGTGCATAGCGATTCGATTAAACTCCTGAGTGGCATGCGCCATATTTCTGGCACGCACACTGATGAGTCCGTTGCCAATGCCCTGCATGGTGTCATAATAATCCAATGGCCATGGATCGTACTCATGACGCTCCAGCGGAGCAGTCAGCGCCCACAGGGTTTGATCAAAACCGGAACGGTTCCCTTCGGTTTGCCCACCGGTGCGATCAACATTCATAAACCTCATGCGCGTCTCATCCGGAAAAACATCCGTACTGAGGACATAATCTTTCAAAAAATCCATCACGGCGGGTACTCGCATCTGCATACTTTCAGTAAACGCAGGTGTTACTGAATATGCCAATGCCGCCACCGCCTGATCCAGGATCACGCGGCGCATATTGGATATACCATTTGATCTGGCCGCTTGAATTTGTATATAGCTAAACATCGTGTATGTCACAAATACCGCCGGTATACCTCGGGCTTCAACTTGCTTCAAATGGATGGAACTCCACCAAGTGCAGCAGTTTCAATCTCCGACCCCCATAATCATGGCATCGACTCTTTCTGCCCATTGGTCATAAACATGGTCGGCTCTGGGATTCCACGGAAAACCTATATTAGGAATAAAGTGATAGTACGGTCTGCCAAACGCTGCATATGTATCAAAAGCCGGAGTGGCAATTCCGGTATGACCCACATCAATATGGCAGCATCCATGAGTTTCTGCGGTGACTTGAATGGTTGTCTGCGTTACAAAGTCCTGTCCGGGTACTCCGGGTCTCGTTGAGCCGGTAACGCCCGCAATTGGTACATTTTCAGGTGGCGGAGGATATACGAGGCGGACTGTCAGTCCTGCCGGAATATCCGTACGCGCGGGATTCGCTGAGGCATTTTGCCAATAATCCCTGAGCATCTCCGCCAAAGCTAATGAAATATCTCCGTCCAGCGACTTGCGAAACCATGAAACGCCGAGACGCAGTTCCCTATCGCCTTCACCCTCCAGGATATCTGTGACACTCGACCGGCATGCAAGCGCAATATCTTGCCGCGGCGTAATCGTTCCAAGAGGATTTAGGAAATAAAATGTCTGCATCGAAAATGCCGTGGCAGGAAAAATTGCTGCAAGCATCACTACCGTCAACACAATTGCCAATAGTACCGAAAGTTTCTTTTTCTTCACTGATCTTCCTCCTTGTAAAATCGATTTTTGAAATATGCCTGAATAAACCCATGCCAAAATCGCTTGTCTTCGCTCGGGCATCGTGTTTAAAATAACCGGACTTTAATCGGGGTATATTTTTTCGTCTGCGAGACAATATCTTGAGGTAATCCCGGTACATTTGAGGCGCTTTTGATAAGATCAAGCAGAAAAAAATGCCGCAAAAAAAGGATAGTTATTTACAATACGATACACTTTTTTTAAACCACCTCCTTCGAGCGCAACGTTCGTAATGCATAATTGCCAATAATTTGCGGCAATTCTCGCATCTTTTTGTGCGATTTGCGAACATCTTATTACATGCGCCCGCTTCACGTCAAGCTTTATTTTATTAAATTTGCATAATTATGCACTGGCGCATCGCATAGCTGATTAAGCCACTGGGTACTGAAACGTAAGTTGCCTGACGCACACTCCGAAACACACGCTACACACAAACACGTATATTTCAAAGCAGTACAAATCAGCACGAAGAGGCTGATGTTCCTATTTGAACACCAACCTCCAAGGTAAACACTTACAATACGATGTTATTATTATTTTGTGTTGCTCACGGAGCACTCCATACGACGCTATTTGCGCAATGCTCTATCAAAGTAAAATATAGTCCATCAGTGTCAAGATAAAATTAGGGTATACATAACCATCAACGTCCAGCATTTCAAGCGTTACTCCTGCATCTTCCCCTGTCTCTTCCCATATGAATTCACGGCCAATTTCAGTCAGCACGTCTAGGTCAATGATATCCTTATCAACTTCATTATTTATCCAGCGCATTGCATATTCTACACCCATGGCTGTCCAGAGCATTGACTGTGATACCGGCACTGTGGAAATCCTACCGGTCATTCCTTGAGCATATATAACATCTCTCATTGCCAAAGTCAAATCCCTTGAAATCAGCATTCGATAAATTGGCTCTCCCTCAACATACTGTCCGGTAGGAACAAAAATTTCGAGTCCAAATGCAGTTGGATATCTGTGGTACGGCGATGGACAGCAAACGTCAACAAACATGGCACCTATTGCCATAACCTGACGAATTAGCGGCAACATTACAGCACAGGTGGTTGCAAAAAGCACTGTGTCTGAACCCAGCATTTCAACCTTCCTCGGTATATCTTGATTGATATACTGCAGAGTCCTTTGAACACCACCACCGTCACCCGCAGGGTCAGGAATTATGAGTTCCACAAAGTTGATACCTTCTCTCTCCGCAGCATGGCGCATGTTGTCATAGCGTAGCACAAAAGATGGTATACTCATGTGTCTTGGAAACCACATATGTGCAACCGTCTCAGCGCCCATCTCTAGGGCCTGCATAACTATCACCTCACCACGCAGTGGATCGTTTAAACGAAACGCAAGATTGGCTCGCTTTGCTACTTCAGCAGGGTCTTCTGCTATCGATGCATAAACTACAAACATATCATCTCTCATTGCAAGTAGCGCATCAACCGCTGCATTTGTATTGATCACCGCTTGGGTAATGATCACCGCACGAATCTCCGGATCGGCTGCTATTTCTTGCATAATAGAAATCATCTGCTCACCTTCTTGAGCAAACTGCCTAGGCCATGCCCTGTGGATGATTCGATCTTCGCCCCACTTATGCACAAGTGCGTCTACACTAAGGAACTCTTCTTCACCATTCATAAAATCGTTTGTAACAATCGCTATCTTCCAATTATCAGGTTCATCTGGGATTTCAAGTGCTTTCTTATCGGTCAACTCATTTTCAAGCGGCTCGTTATGTGTAGGCAGCATCTCCGCTTCGGGTTGTCCGTTATCAGACTTAACTTCCAACGGAAAATCATTGTTGTCGCAAGATGCCAGCATGAATATCGTGCACACAATTAAGATAATACATATCATTTTCTTCATTATAATTTCTCTTTCTGCTTTGCATTTAAACATTCTATGAGTGTCACCAACACTACACGCTTTATCGCTTTTAATCTATAGATCCACCTCTTTTTAAGCTTCATTAATAATTCCAACATACTCATCATCTCCTATCCTAATTCAATTCCGGATGATGTAATCTCTGCTTTTTTATTTGCTGATTTTTGCTTTATGTAACGTGTCAAAGACTTTTACGAATTCCCTCAGTCAGCTTCGCTGACAGCTCCCTCGCGAGGGAGCTCGTTGTTGTTATCTATACAAACAACATTTTGAAAAGAGGATCTGTCTCAAATGTATATTCTAATCTTGTCATAGTATAATGCCTCCGTGTAATTGGTACAACAAATTTTTTCGTAATTTTCAATATTGTCAGACAAAGTCATTTCTGATATACTTCAAATCATCAAAAACGAAAGGGCAACAGCCCTCATGTTACTTAAATTATTTTTATCTTTTGCATACATAGGCACATTCACATTCGGCGGCGGCTACGCAATGCTTCCGATGTTTCAGCGTATACTCGTCACCAAAAACAACTGGCTTACAGAACCCGAAATGATTGAATTTTTTTCGATCAGCCAATGCTTGCCCGGAGTCATATCCACAAGCACAGCAGTGCTGGTCGGGTACAAGCAAAAAGGTACACTTGGAAGCATCGCAGCGGTGTTGGGCATCGTCACCCCTTCTGTCATACTGATTATCATCATCGCTTCAATTTTATCAAACCTCACAGACCACCCCATTGCATCCAGAGCATTTATGGGTCTGAGGGTCTGTGTGAGCGTCCTCATATTAAATGCCGTAATCAATTTGTGGAAAAACGCCATCGTTGACAAACCGGCCATAATAATCTTTGCACTTGTATTTCTCGGCGCAATCCTAACCAGCCTCCCGGTGGCGCTCCTTATCGCCTTCGCCGGTTTCAGCGGAATCGTTATTGCCCAATACCGCAAAATTAAAAACTCCGAAAGCGGAGGGGCATAATGATATTTTTTACAATTTTCTACGAGTTTTTCTTAACCGGATTATTTATGTATGGCGGAGGTCTTGCCTCAATCCCCTTCCTCACGCAAATGGCAGAAACCACCGATTGGTTTACGCTCGAAGAGCTCATGAACATGATTGCCATATCCGAATCCTCACCCGGACCCATAGCCGTAAATATTGCCACATACGCAGGTTTTAAAGCGGCCGGAATCCCCGGAAGCGTCATCGCGACCATCTCCTTGCTCCTGCCCTCGGTAATCATTACCTCAATTGTGGCACGGCTTCTGACCCACTTCCGGGAAAATGCACTGGTAAACGCCACTCTTTACGGACTGCGCCCCGCCTCTCTCGGCCTTATCGCCGCAGCAGGTCTCAGTGTTTTACTTTACGCACTTTTCGATATACCATTATTTCAATATTCAGGCATATTATTTGACCTGTTTGATATCAGATCACTGATACTGGCCATCGCATTATTTGTCCTCATAAAAAAATTCAAAACCCACCCGGTACTCTTCCTTGCAGGCAGCGCAATCATTGGGATTATAATTTATTGATCACAAAATCACAGGGGAAACTAAATGAGATATGTAATCACTTCCGAAACAAAAATTGATAAAATCTTTGATTTTGACGTAATCATCGTTGGTGCCGGTCTTGCCGGTCTATATACCGCACTCAATCTTGATGAAAATCTCAGCTGCGTCATCTTAGCCAAAGACAACATCAACATTTCGAGTTCATGGTTGGCACAAGGCGGCATAGCCGCCGCAATCAGTGACGATGACACTCCCGAATTGCACTTTGAAGATACTGTTGTTGCCGGCGCAGGTCTATGCAACACCGAAGCGGCAAAGATTCTGGTGGGCGAAGGTCCGCAAGATATCAAAGCGCTTGTAAAACTCAACGTCCCATTCGACTTGGACGAAAATGGCGAACTTCAATTCACACGAGAAGGTGGACACAACAAGCGCAGAGTCGTTCACGCGGGCGGTGATGCCACCGGACGTGAAACTGTAAAAGCGCTCTCGCACATCGTTTCCAAACGTAAAAACATCACCTTTAGCGGACATTCCTGTCTGTTTGATATTGTGACCGATGAAAACGGCATAACCGGTGCAATCGTTAAATATAACGACAGCGAATTTTTGTTTTTCCGTGCACGGCATGTGGTCATCGCAACCGGAGGAATCGGACAAGTATATAAATCCAGCACTAATCCTTCCATTGCAACAGGCGATGGTATCGCCGCCGCAATGAGAGCCGGTGCGCAGCTTAAGAACATAGAATTTGTACAGTTCCATCCATCCGGACTCTGGCTCGAAGATAGTGATGGACATGAATTTTTGATTTCTGAGGCAGTGCGCGGAGAGGGCGGCTTGCTCGTCAATGCGAAAGGTCAGCGATTCATGGTCGGTCAGCACGAGCTTGCAGAGCTCGCACCACGTGACATCGTGGCTCGTGGGATTCTCAAGGAATTAAAAAAAAGCGGAGAAACCCACGCATTTATAGATATCACCGCAAAATCAGATGAATTTTTAAAAATGCGTTTTCCAACCATTTACAGTGTCTGTCTGGATCATGGCATAAATATTTCCACAGATTGGATTCCAGTCTGTCCGGTTCAGCATTATTTGATGGGCGGCATAGACACGGACATTGATGGGCGCACAAATATCCCGGGACTTTTCGCCGTAGGCGAGGCCGCCAACACCGGTGTACACGGTGCCAACCGCTTGGCTTCAAATTCGATGCTCGAATGTCTCGTCTTTGGCCGCCGTACAGCAACATCCATTAATGATTACCGGATCAAATCAGCTTCACACGGCACAGTTGACTTGACCAAAATCCCTCTGAGACCGCATGGACAACACGACTATGCCATTTTAAGAAATCGAGTCAGAACGCTTATGAGCGACCACTGCGGAGCTTTGAGACACAAAGATGGACTGACTTATGCATTAAGCAAAATCAGCGAAATATTAAAAGACCTTGAATCCATATACGACGACAGCATCACGTATTTGGAAGCACTCAATATAGCCACAGTAGCCAAGGCAATCGTTGATGCAGCACTGAATCGGCCTGATAGCATAGGCTCACATTGTGTGGAGGATCATTATGATAAATAAAAATAATCACCTAAATCTGGATCAGTTTCTCCTTTTTGCACTTCAAGAAGACATCGGAACAGGCGATGTCACGACAGACTGCTGTGTACCAAAAGATGCAATTTCTAAAGGTTTTTTTAAAGCGAAAGAGCCCGGAATAATTTGCGGACTGGATATCGCTGAGCGTGTGTTTCAGCTGCTTGACCCCCAAGTCAAAATAACACAAAAAGTCAAAGATGGCGACAGTGTAAACACTGGCGATATTATCGCTGAAATCGAAGGGCCTTCAAGGAGCATCCTCACCGGGGAGCGTACCGCACTGAACATCATGCAGCATATGTCCGCAGTGGCCACAAGGACAGCGCAAGCCGTGCGTACAATACAAGGCACAAACGCAAAAATTGTCGATACACGCAAGATACTCCCCGGATTTCGTGTGCTCGACAAATATGCCGTCCGCTGCGGCGGTGGATTCAATCACAGATTTAACCTCTCTGATGGTGTACTGATCAAAGATAACCACATCGCAGCGGCAGGTGGAATACAAAACGCCATCACTTTAGCTAAAGAAAACTGCCCGCAAACACTCAAGATCGAGGTCGAAGCCGAGTCCCTTGAACAAGTTAAGCAAGCCGTTGCAGCCGGCGCTGATATCATCATGTTGGATAATATGACCCCGGAGCAAATGGCCGAAGCCGTGAAGCTCATCTCCGGCCGGGCACGCACCGAAGCTTCCGGCAATATGGGTGAACGTGACTTAAAAGCAGTCGCCGAGACAGGTGTTGACTTCATATCCATCGGGGCTTTGACCCACTCAGTCAAAGCCCTTGATATCAGCTTAAAGTTCAAATAACAAATTTGCCGGTGCCCATCTTCTCCCGGATACAAATTTTGCTGGTGGTCAAAATGACCACCAGCAAAATTTGTCAGAAACTACCCGGCGTTCTCAGCTTCCGCTTTCATCATCTCAACATACTCATCATATGTCATGACTCTATCTATAATATCGCCATCTTTAAATTCTATGATTCTATTGGCCACCGTCTGAATGAGCTGATGATCATGTGTCGTAAATATGATATTACCGCTAAAATCCGTAAGTCCATTATTTAACGCCGCCACACTTTCAAGGTCAAGATGGTTCGTCGGCTGATCCAGAAGCAAAACACTTGCCCCCGACATCATCATCTTAGATAACATGCAACGCACTTTCTCACCACCGGACAAAACCTTAACCAGCTTATACACATCATCACCGGTAAACAACATACGTCCCATAAATGTACGCAAATAACTCTCACGCTTATCTTCTGAAAACTGCCGAATCCAATCAATCAGTTCCAGTTCGTTATCGTTGAAAAATTCTGAGTTATCCTTCGGAAAATACGTCTGCGTGGTAGAAACGCCCCATTTAATTTCACCTTCATCCGGCTCCATTTCTCCGGCTAAAATCTTAAACATTGCAGTTATTGCATTCTCATTGTCTCCGATAAATGCAATCTTATCCTCACGTCCCATGATAAAGCTGACTTTATCCAACACTTTAACGCCATCGACGGTCTTGGACACATCGGTGACAAAGAGCCTGTCCTTACCCGGTTCACGCTCCATCTTAAAGCCCACCCAAGGATACTTACGCGATGAGGCTGGCATATCTTCTATCCTGATTTTTTCAATTAGCTTCTTTCTTGATGTGGCCTGTCTTGATTTTGATTTGTTTGCGGAAAAGCGCCTGACAAACTCTTCCAGCTCTCGGATTTTGTCTTCACTTTTCTTGTTTTTCTCTTTAACCAGCTTTTGGACAAGCTGACTGGAGTCATACCAGAAGTCATAGTTACCCACATACATCTTGATCTTGCCATAGTCAATATCGACCATGTGTGTACATACTGTATTGAGAAAATATCTATCATGAGCGACCACAATGACCGTACCTTCATAATCCATCAAGAAGTCTTCTAACCAAACCACCGACCCTACGTCCAGATTGTTTGTCGGCTCATCAAGCAAAATGATATCAGGTGAACCGAACAGCGCCTGCGCAAGCAAGACCTTAACTTTCTGCCGAGGTTCAAGCTCACTCATTTGCGCATTGTGTTTGTCCGTTGGAATACCCAGTCCTTGAAGCAGTTGTGAGGCATTGGACTCCGCTTCCCAGCCGCCCAGTTCTGCATATTCTTCTTCCAGCTCTGCCGCACGTATGCCATCCTCGTCAGAAAAGTCTTCTTTGAGGTATAGTGCATCTTTTTCCTTGCCGCATTCAAATAACCGCTGATTTCCCATAATCACAGTGTCCATTACAGAGTATTCATCATACATATTCTGATCCTGTTTCAGGACGGACATGCGGACATCCGGCTTGATCTCAACGCTGCCGCTTGAATAGTCATGCTCACCGGCCAGTATTTTCAAAAATGTCGATTTACCCGAGCCATTAGCGCCAATAACACCATAGCAATTACCCGCAGTAAATTGCAAATCGACTTGTGAAAAAAGCGTTGTGCCTCCAAAGGACATACTCAGATTATTGATTGTGATCATGTATATCTACCTACCATTTTGTATTTTTGTTTTTAAGTATATCACAAATTATGATGAAATAAAATAAATCACTTTCAATTTTTAAATTGTACTTGCGCAGGGTGGAATTTGCGTGGAAAATCGCATGGAAATCCCCTTGACAACCCTGGTAAATAGCGCTATAATTTCCACGGATCAAGCGGAATTGTGTAACGGTAGCACGACAGACTCTGACTCTGTTTGTCTGGGTTCAAATCCTAGTTCCGCTGCCAACGAAATCAACCGCCTAACTACTGCGTTTGCAATAGCTAGGCGGTTTTTATTAGCATGAGTTCAATTTGGTGACAGGTCTGTTTTGGGTCGTTTTGGGCGGTTT
>WQVH01000052.1 GCA_009781695.1 Oscillospiraceae bacterium | reverse complement strand
TATTGCACAAAAGCTCTCTTTTGGCTCCCTCGCGAGGGAGCTGTCAGCGAAGCTGACTGAGGGAGTTAAACTCAGCAGAAGGAAACGGCCTACGGCGTATTACTTTTCTGTTTGTGCAGAAAAGTAATCAAAAGACACACTTAGAGGGCTGGTTGACGCGGCCAAAAATAATCGGCCTCGCCGCCGAGCGGAACTGCGCACTACGTGCTTGTTTCAACGGCGCTACGCTTCCCTCTAAGAACTCCCGAGGATGGGGACTATAATCGTATACAATCTCCCAAGTCATCCATTACATGTTGCTGCACAAATTCTGCAATAGCTTTGGCCTTTGACAAGGAAATCCCTATACGCTCCGCTATGTGAAGCATATCTTCCAAAGCAGGATCATGCCCATTTCCATTTTGGTTTCATTGGCGTGCATTTCATGGCGCGGGAAATATGACAGAGCGCCCATTCCTGAGTCCCCGACAATTGCAAGCCGGTTGAGCGTATCCACCCCGTAAGGGTCTATCTGTTTGCGGAGCAGCACTCTATCTACAAGTAATCGTCCCCAACCATCAGGCAGGCTATCGGCAAATACTCCATATATGCCCTCAAAAGGATCAAAGCGGGGAATGTAGAGCTTTTTTTGAAGCGGCAAACTAAAAGGGCTTATTGAAAATCCACTTTGCAACCAACTATCTTCATATTCAAAAGCCGCAAATCTTCCTTTGTACAAAGCCAAGGTACCCACTTGCTGCGCACCGATACGCACTTCCAGCGCTTTATAGTTTTCCATCTATGATCTCCTGAATCGACTGCGGTTGTATATTTGCAAATAGTTCTTCAAATGTATCGGCACAGTCAAGGACAATAGCTATTTTCAGTAGTGATTTTAATGATATCTCGCCGGTTTGTTCAAATCGCTTCATTGATCCATAGCTCACTGCGGACATTTCAGATAAACGCCTCATAGAAAGCTTCCGCGCCTTTCTGTATGTCCGGACATTCATTGCAATGGTCATGCCGAGGTCGCTCGGCGTTTTAAAATTCATATTATTCATAGCTAATATTTTAGCCCGTTTTGTCGATTTTGTCAACAACTGGACAATATGTTGGCTGTTTCATTGAGCGGTTGGGTTACACTTCACAGGGTATCTGAAAACACAGGTTGGGCCTACCGGGGCATAAACGATTGCCCCGCCACCGAGCGGAACAGCGCACTGGCGTGCTTGTTTAGGCGCGCTATGCGCACAGCCAAGGCACGTCTACGTATACTAAATTTGTATCATATGCAAAGACTGTGTGCTTATGGTATAATAAGTTATCACAAATAGACAGGGAGGGGCCACCATGAGACTTTTGACGAGATCGGATTTTGACGGACTGGCATGTGGAGCCATGCTAAAGTATCTGAGCATAATAGATTGTTGGAAATTTGTTCATCCCAAAGATATGCAAGATGGAATCATCGAAGTAACCAGTGATGATGTGCTTGCCAATGTGCCGTATGTGAAAGGTTGCGGTATGTGGTTTGACCATCACTCCAGCGAAGGTGAAAGAATTGATGCTGATACGGATTTTGAAGGGGAATGCCGTATTGAAGACAGTGCGGCACGTGTGGTCTACGACTATTTTGGCGGGAAAGATAGAATGCCTCATTTTGCGCAAATGGTGGATGCTGTGGATAAAGTGGATGCGGCAAAACTGACCAAAGATGAGATTCTTAACCCATCTGGATGGGTGCTTCTGGGATTTATCATGGATCCGCGTACCGGATTGGGCAGATTCAGAGATTTTAGAATCAGTAATTATGAGCTTATGGAGCGCCTTATTGATGCGTGTGCCACACAAACAATAGATCAAATATTCCTCAATCCGGATGTAAAAGAGCGTGTGGCGCTCTACTTTGAACAAGAGGTGCTGTTTAAGGAGATGTTGTTAAAACACACCCGGACAGATGAAAATGTCATAATCACGGATTTGCGTGGTGTTGAGACGATTTATACAGGCAATAGATTTTTGATTTATAGCTTGTTTCCCAAGCAAAATATATCTATTTGGGTTGTTGATGGAAAAGATAAACAAAGTTGTGTGCTCGCTGTGGGGCATTCTGTCATCAATAGGACATGTTTTACAGATGTAGGTGATCTGATGCTTAAAAATGGCGGTGGCGGACATTTCCAAGTGGGAACTTGTCAAGTGCCATACTCGGATGCGGATCGTGTGATTGCGGAGTTTGTTGCACTGATGAAAGCGGACAATCAATAAATATAATGAGCGCCCCGACCGGGGCGCTCATTATATTTATAATCAAGCGAAGAGAGCGTCGCGACCGAGGTTGGCTCGGTCATGACCGAACGAGCGCAGATTTCACAAGGTTCAAAACCGCGCGGTCTTTGCCGCGCAACACGCACGAAGTGCGGGGTCCAGGGCTCTGCCCTGAGGTTAATACCTTTTACTTTGGCATGGCTTCAAGTAAATCCTTTATTTTCTTGGGCGTGATCAAAGCTATGGCACCGTTGATCATTTCAATCTCACGTGTCGTTTTATTGATGAAGCGTATGTTCTTCGTATTGACAACAAAAGACTTGTGGCAACGGAAAAAATCGGGGCTGACCCCGGAGACCTCGTTAAGGGATCCGTAGAACTCTATACGTGTACTCTTGGTATGCAAAATCAGTTTATGAGACATATGATGAGACTCAAAGAACATAATCTCATCAATGGGGATGTTGCGTATGCCATCTCCGGTCTTTAGTTTATAATGGTCTTTTTTCAAGGCGCTGTCTTTATATCTGGCTTGCGCGATATCCATACACTCTTTAATTCTTTCGATGATCTCCTCTTTGTTGTCCTTGAGAATATAATCCATGGCTTCGACCTTGTACCGGAAAGTGAGATGGGAAAGCTCCGCATAGGAGGTAACAAATATAATTTTTCCGAAAGTGTCATGTTTTCTGATCTTGGTCGCCAGAACAATGCCGTTTATTTCGTGCTGCAAATCTACATCCAGAATATAAAGTGCATTTTGGCAAGGGTGCGTTTCCAGATAATTTAAAAGTTCTGTAGGGTTGCTTGTGGACAGGGTCAGCTCTGCACCGCCGCCCTTTATTGCGATGTAATCGCAGACGACGGATTCCATGTACTTGAGCTGCTTTGGGTCATCTTCGCATATGAAAATTGATAGAGTCATGCGTTCCTCCTCGTGGTCTAAATGTTTGCACTATTGTAAGTGCTGATTATAAGTTTTTGGATAAAGTGATTATCCTCTATGCGCGTTTCCAAAGTGACATTGGTGCAGGAATTGGCAAGCTCTGACAAATTTGCAAGACCGAGACCGCGATTTTCGCCCTTGGTAGAAAATCCTGTCTGAAATATTTGGCGCAGGTTCGGCATGTTTGCACTGCACGTGTTTTGTACGATAAAGACGACATTTGCCTCTCGTTTAAAACAACCGGCCGAGAGCTTTCCATCATCGATTTCTGTGAGCGCTTCAATGGCATTATCGAGAATAATGCCGAGCATACGCACCAGTATCACAGGATCAATGGGGATATGGCTGACCTCCTCATCGGCCTCAAATGTGGTATCTATGCCTAAGTTTTGAGCCAGCATCAGTTTTGCAGCCAGTATGCCCTTGAGCGCTTTTATTTTTATTCTGCTTAGCCCCTCCAGTGCGATATCATGATTGATGATGGCGTGGGAAGCCGAGGTAATGTGCGTGGCATAATATTCCTTTAATCCGGACAGATCATCATCGTGCAAAAATGCATCTATGGATAGCAGGATGTTTTGGTAGTCATGCTTAAATTTGCGTATGGCAGTTTGGTTGTGTTCTAACTCTGTTGTATAACGCTCCAAGCTCTGTTGTTCAGCCTCTTTAGCCTGTGTCTCATATTTGGCTTCCAGAGATTTTGCAAGCATCACGAAGCTGATAAAAGCAATTGTTGTAAATAATATAAAGAATATGGAGTTGATCAAGATGACGCTGGCCGTGTATCCGGGGTATACCAGATGATGGCCTGCGATAGTGCTGGCCTGAAAAGAAATAAAAAGAAATGTGAGCATAAGCAGCGAAGTGGTCTGTATAGGCTGACTTTGATTGATTGTCTTGCGCAAATTTGTAGTGAATTTTACAAGCAGTGCAGTAAACAGTATGGATGAGGTGAACACCGCCGCTAAAGTCACCAATAGCGTCACCATTGAGTCAGGTGAAAAACCCAGTGACATAAGAATGGCGGCAACAGCGTGGTCAATAACGGAGGCGATCAACATGACGGTGAGCATCAAAATAATAGATTTTTTAACAGGATATTTCTTTTTCCCTTTGTGTATGTAAAGAAATAGTAGCAGGAGAATCAGTGCATCAATGAAGTGAATCAAAAGGGGGTACTGATCTAAGTGTATGATTAAAAGTTCATTTAGCAATTGATCCCTATTAAGCGTAACGAGAGATACAGTGGCGATAATATCAATGGATAATCCTGTGCAGATGAAGTATACACACTCTTTTAATCGCAGTTTTCGATCTTGGATCAATATTTTTGTAATTACAAAGATATTGATGAGTAATAAGAAAAGCACACCACCACTCCTTGAGCACATATTATCGTAAGTTCGATGAGCCTGTCAAGGGCAGATGAACGCCCTGTGCGCTGCAGCTCTCGTCAGTCAAAAGGTTTGTGTGTGCCTATTGTATCATATTTTGACGTGCAAGAGGTGTATTTTGGGGTGGATTTTCCGCATTTTAGGGAAAATGCCGTTTTTGTGTTTTCTTTTTTGCTATTATCCAATGTGGAGAAAATTTGTGCATAAAAGTGTGAAAGAAAAACGTTGAGTGTATTCAAATTTTTGGTAACATTTGGGAAAGGTAAGGAAGACAATGAAGAGAAGGGCTGTACTACGAGGCGGAGCATTTTTGTTGGCGTTACTGATCATGGTAAGTGTACCAATCACTGCGTTTACGGCGCAGGAACGCGAAGGCCAAAATTGGGATGCATGGGATGCGCAAGTTGGTTTTGATGCGCATGATTATGTGATAGACGATTCTGACTTAGATGGTGACGATTGGTATGCGTTTGAGTTTGGCGATGATCCGTATGATTATGACCATGAAGATGATTATGATGACTACGCTGATGCTCCTTGTTGCTGCGACTATGATCCGGGAGAAGATTACCTAGCGCCGGAGGAATTACAAAGGTATTTAGAATCGCTTATTGCGGAAATGACGGCAGAGGAAATGTCTGCGCCTGTGTATCACATCCAGACTCAAGCGCAGATGGAAATGTTCTTGACCGGTCTTTTTGGTTCGAATAACGGACATTTTATCCTTCAGGCTGACGTGACACTTTCTAATACAGCTTTTCGCGGGCGCGGTGCTATAGACGGTCGGCCCTTTACAGGAACATTCGATGGAAATGGGCATGTTATTAGAAACCTGCAACTTGCCCCCAGAGGTCAGACGGAGACCGGTGCGACATTGGCAGTCAATGATATCGGTCTGTTTCGTGTGCTCGGCAATGGCGCGACCATACGGAATTTGACGCTTGAGGATGTAACATATTCGGATATGGTAGGTATCAGTGATTGGAATACTGTCGTGGGGAGTGTAGGTATTCTTGCCGGAAGAGTTCTGCCGGACAGTTTGGTTACATTGGAAAATGTCAATGTCCGCTCGTCTTCCATGAATTTTGGTGGTGGTAGAGTCCTTAACAATAAAAGGGTCGGAGGAGTAATCGGATTTGTAGAGGCGCGCAGTATACTCAATATCACAGGTGTGCATGTGGGTGTATCTGATGCAGTAGGAGTAGATATTTCTCTTAATATCACCGGAACGCCCGGTCAATCTGCAAACAGAAATCTTCAATCGGTAGGTGGTGTGGTTGGACACACCATGGGCAATGTAAATATTCTGGGAGATTATAATAGCATTCATGCGGTGGTGCGTAATCTAAATACCGGAAGTAGCAGGAGCATTTGGCGGGCTGGCGGTGTGATCGGATTTTTGTCAGGGTCTGCGCATGTGGAAGTCAATAATCTCACGATAAGAGGAGATATTAGTGCGTGGCAACTCGCTGGCGGTGTTGTCGCTCACACTTTGACCGGTGGTTCTGTGACAATCAGAGGTACTACAAATCTCAGTACTGTGACAGTTGGAGGTGTGACCAGTGCAAGGCAAATTGCCCATGTGGGTGGGTTTATAGGTTTTGCGCGTAATCGTACTTATATTCGAGACAGTGTAAATGGAAGCCGTGAAAACTCAAGTCTTGGAGCGATCAGGCATACAGGCGCTACAGGAAGTAACGTAGCTTCCAACAATGGGGCTTTTGGTGGTTTTATAGGTCGCGCTCAGGGTGTCTTGGAGATGCACAATGTGGATAACTTTGCACATGTGCAAAAAATAGGCAGCGGTCGCTCAAGGGGCGGCGGTATTGTAGGTTGGAGTCAAAATCTGATCAACATAACGAATGCGACAAATCATGGAAATGTCGGCTCCACCAGTACAGGGGGCGGTAATCTAAATAGTGGTCTGGGTGGTATACTCGGTTATGTTCAGTTTGCCGGTGTGGCGAATAATCGTTGGGTGCATCTCAATGATGTTAAAAATCATGGTCATATCGGTTTTAATGCAACCGGAGCGTATGCTACGCGTCTTCGTAATGGAGGCATTGTTGGGGCTTCGAGGAATCGTGTGGGTGTCCGCGGTCTGGTGATTACCAATGCGTTAAATACAGGTAATGTCCGAGCGAATCAGGTTGCCGGTGGTATCGTGGGTTGGAGTCATTCTGCCAGAACTACAGTTGATGGTGCGATCAACAGGGGTACTATTTCTGTCACCGGTAATGGGTGGGAGGGGCTCTTCTGGAGTAACGACGGTGGAAATTGTGCAGGCGGGATCGTAGGGCGTACAGCCGGTCATGATCTTACGGTTATTCGTGCCGGTAATGAAGGAGCGGTTGGTGCCGGTGGAGGTAGCGGAACGCATGCATCTGTCGGTACCGGTATCGGTGGTGTCATAGGTAGTATTAATCGCGGTAACAGAGTCCGAGTGATGCAAAGTTACAATGCCGGAAGTATATCTGGTGGTGTGCGGGCAGTGGGTGGTATTATGGGCGGTATTCGTCGCGGCGGAGCGGTACTGATTCAGGATACTTACAACATAGGTACTGTACATAGTCGGCGTGCCGCAAATGAAGGGCACGGAATTTTAGGGCATAGAGGAAACATGCCTACAGTTACTATGGAACGTGTGTTTAACGCAGGTAATGTCAGCGGGCGGCCAATATTTGGTCATACCGGCGGCTCATCTTCACCGGGTGCTTCGGTACAAGCCGGGCGTAGGATGATATACAGACAGGTCTTTTGGGATACTTGTGTACACACCAGTGCGGTTACTCAATCCGGAAACCATCTTATTGCAGGTATGCAAGGTGTGTCTACAGCGGTGCTTACTTCCGGTCAAGTACCGGGTATCAGCGGTGGAGCATGGCTTGTCAATGGTTGGATGACATCGGATGGATTTTTGAAAAATCCGGCGCAGTGGGAAAGCTATCCTTTTTTGGCTTGGCAAACAGGTGGGCGCTATAGTACGCCCGGCCAATTTGCACACGGAGAAATGCAGCAGCCATTCTTTGAGCAGATTTATCCTGGTGCAAGTCATGATGTTGTTGTAAATCCCACCATTGTTCAATTTAACGGTGTAGATTCGGGAGTCAGGACGTTTAACCCTTATGTGGCACGTCCGAATGCGGGTCATCCGGTGCATCCTCCGGGTAATTCAACTTTGAGTGTAAGTAGGGCTGTGGGTCAAAGACTGTCGGTAGGTCTCATCAGTCCCTATTCAGTGGTCGGATTTAATGAGAATGATAGATGGGCCAGACCCATTGTTTCGGCGCATGATTCTGAAACCGGGCAATTGATTACTCATGCGAGGTTATATAGAGGTATGCCGGCAGCTTTGATACCGAATCAGGAGTTTGGTATCGCTTCGCCTGCCAATTTGATTGCAACAGACATTCTTTCAGCTACAGCGTTGGGTTATGTGATGCAGCCCGGGTGGACCTTTACTCAAGAGGATATTGACAATGGTCATGTGCGTATTCTTATGGATAGAGTAGGGATAGAAAATATTCGTGTCCATGTACTCAATATGAGTGCAGTGGCCGATACCCCACCTCGTGTTCATGCGGACAGAAATCCATTGCTGGATCGCAGGAGTCACTTGCCGAGTTCTGTCTTTGTTCCGGTATCTCGCGGCGGAGCAGCAGCGGCGACATATTTTGACATTTCAGGCGCAATGTGGGGCGATGATTTGTTTGCAAGGGCAACACGTTTTACCGCAGATACAAGAGAGCTTAGGCATGAAATGATCGTCAGCGGTGCGGGTACTGTTGCGGATCCATGGATAGTCAATATGTACTTGGAAGACATATGCCGTGATCCGAGCACGATAGAGGTCGTACATACTCATGAAAGCGATGACGATGAGGACGGTGTCACAATTAGGTTACCTCATGGAGGTCGTGCACCGGGCTTTACAGCACTATCGAATCCAACGCGCAGCAACAATTTCTTCATAGAATTCAGAAGTCTTCCGGATATTGATGAAAATCCGATGGCGCTTGCCCAAACAGGCACCGGAAATGGGTCGTTCCGATTTGATTTGCGCGGGGCTACCCGATACACTGATATACGTGTAACGCCCAACTGGGGACAAACTATTTCCGGGAGCACCTTTAGGACGACCGGGTGGCATAGCATAATTGATATTGAGGACTTTGATGATGAGGGTAGACGCAACACTGTAATACAGATTCCTGTGCAACCTGAAGTGCCGATTACAGTCCGTGTGGTAGAAGAGTTTATAATACCGGGGCAGCCGGAGTTGTGGAATGTGCTTATACCCGCAGCGGAATTAACACTGACTTATGATGCGGATGGTACGCTTGCACCTGCTACGGATATGCGTACTCGCACCATTGCGGGTATCAGTCCGGCAGGAACATTTGTTCCGGGACTTGTAGCGGGCGACATGCTTGATGCGTCAGCACCGGGATTTTATCCGAATTATCATGAAGTAGATGGAGATGAGTTGTATCCGGAACCGTTTCCGACACCTCCGGCAGGTACTGTGAGATATCCCATTTATATTCCGCTGACGAGAACGCCGGCAGGGAGAGTTCATGGTTTTATACTCAATGCCTCCATGCTTGATGATTCGGAAAATCCACATGCGCCTATAAATGGGGCGAGGGTGACGATTTTTGATGCATCGGGTGCAGTGGTGGGTACAATGACTACCGGCGCAGACGGTTACTTCTTTTTTGCCGGATTGCCAACCGGGCAGTACTACACAGTGATGGCAACGGCCGCAAACTTTGGTTCCGGCTCAGGGATTCCGACACCGGTGTATTTGCCTGCGGATGCAAACGCACAGGCACATGTGTTTCTCAGGAGTAATGATTCCGGGAGATATGGATTTATGATTCTCCTCAATATTACGGAAATGGGTACAACGACGAATTTAGGTGCGTATCCAACCACTGCAACATTAACCTATGGTACCGCAGGTTCGAGAGATTCTGTTTTTGAAAGTCCGTTTAGGGTGATCAGAGTTGGCAGTAATATTGCAACTTGGCGCAATGGGGAAATCGAAATTGATGTTAACCGTGAGGGATTTGCTCCGATGGTGATAGATGATATAGGATATTTTCTTGATGCTCAGCCTGGTAATGTAGCCAATGGATTTACCGTAATTGATGCACAGGTGCCCAGAGGTTTTGCACTTACAGTAAATAATGTGCCCGGGGGGCTGACGCATATTGAGCAAAGTGGTACAGCAGGTGTGGAGGCCTTGGTGTTGGATGGTACTGAAAACAGAGTAGAGTTTGGTACATCGGTGCGTCTGAGTGCGGGTGATGTGACTCAAAATCATTACTTCCTAGGGTGGTATCGTGGTGTGCAAGCGCCTGCAAATGGAACGCATATAGATGACTTGGATGGTTTAGTGACTACGGATGTCCATACGTTTAGTATGCCATCGGAAAACATACAGTATTTTGCATTATGGGGAGCCAGAGGGATTATCGGTGCAGATGCAAGCCGCATAACGTTCCATCTCTATGATGGTACGGACAATTACATCGAAGTTCCTGTCGCATTTGATGAACCTTTGGCATTAGCGGCTGTCGCAGAGTATCTGGAGTTAAGAGATGCTCAAGGGGAATTTGCATTCTGGGGTTGGTTTACAGATGAGGCGTTAGATGCTTCGGGTCGTACCAGAGCCGGACGCCGCAGACCGACTGTGGGTACGGATGGGTTTGTGTTGCCTGTAATGTTTACGGAAGCGGAGTTTAATGCGGTTGCAACCGATGGGAATATTGATTTGTATGCCATCTTTACGCTTTGGGGCGATGTGAATGATGATGATGAGGTGGATGGCATAGATCTGGAACTATTGCGTCAATTTGTCCGTGGCGTTCCAAACGTAGATATCGTTGAACCGGCGGCTAAAGTAACGCGCAACGCAGATGTAAGTGGCTTGGATCTTGAGTTACTGCGTCAATATGTACGCGGAGTACCGGGCATTATTTTAGGTTAGCTCAGTGCCATTGAGTTTAATCGTAGTAACACATATATATTTATTCTAAGGGAGAGGTAAAAATGCCGAAAATTCTAAGACGTAGTGTGATATTTGTATTAGCGTTGCTCATGTTGATGAGCATGTCGATCCGAGCGTTCGCAGAACCAATGATTGACGATGAACTTGTTCATGTTCATTCGGAATCGCACGATGGTGAGCGTTACGAAGATTTGCTTGAATCGGAGCATACATTTGAATTATCAAATATAAACATCAGTGCAGCATCGGTAGCAAATGAGCGATTGTTTAACTTTCTTTCCGGGGGAGTGCCCAATGTAGGCGCTCACGCAATATGGCAAGTCAGTCACGAAGTTGGCGTGCCGGGAGGATATGTAGATGTACGCATAGAGCTGTATCAAACCACAGCACTGGGTATGGGCAATGCGATATTTAATCTGATGTATGACCCGGCAGTTCTGACACCTGCGGAAGCGTTTGTGTCAACCCTTCCGCGTTTTGACCACTCACGCTTAACCATAATGCAGCAACTTTTCTACAATCAAATGCGAGAGTGGGGCATGTCCGATGAAGAGATATGGGAAGAATTCCCTCACGCTATAGTTAATGATGCATCAAATCTGGATGCAATGGAGGTTGTCTTCCATCAGCCGTTATTCCATCCCGGACATATACATGGAGCGCATATGATCAATGTAAATTGGGAAACAGGGATTCCCGGCGGATTCTTTGGTTCAGGTCTATTCATGCATGTGCGGTTTAGAATCTTACCCGGAGTGTCGGCGGGTAGTGTGGGCTATATAAAGTTTCAACCCCTTGCAGATGGTCAGGGCACGGTGATGACCGGCTTTCCACCGGTAGGGCACCCGGTTAGAGTTCCTGTGGTCTTTGAAGATGGATCAGTTACAGTGCAGCATAATTTAGAGGTAAATAACCTACCGGCGTTCTCAGTGCGCCCGGAAGGTCAAACGCCAACACAAATGGCAGTCGGTGCAGTAAGTTTGCTGCAAGGGACACCGGTTGGCGACTATACATTCTTGGGTTGGGTACGTGGTGATGTGCTTCCGGATTTGTATGCAGATATTGCTGAGTTTTCCGGAGTGATGTTTCCCGCCGGTCATATTGCAAATGTTCCTGCGCTGGGTCGAGTAGTATATACAGCAATATGGGGTAATCAGAATTCTATTGTTGGTGTGCCGAATGACCATATGCTGACAATAAGCAATGTGCCTGCACATCCGGTAACCGGAACGCCGGTTGCTGTGCCCGGACAAACGCCAAGCGGAACGCATCATGCCGGTGATGTGGTCAATTTGACTCCCGGGAATAGATCATCAGATAATCTGGATTTCTTAGGATGGTGGGTTGGCACGACCGGTATACCTGCACCCGGTGCCAATGTAAACAATCCAGAGATAGCAGGCAGCATTAATTTCTTATCAGCACAAGATGCACCGCACACATTTACCATGCAAAGAAGTGCTGAAACCATCACAGCCTTATGGGGATATGAAGATAGTGGTCTCATAGGCGGGGAGTACGGTAAAGAGATACGCAATGTACCGGAAGTAACGGCGAACGGTCAGACGCCAACGAATAATAATATTTTGGCCGGAACAAATGTAAGCCTTGTGGAAGGCGTATTGGAAGCAGCGTATGATTATGAATTTTTCGGTTGGATTCGCGGAAATCTTGTGCCGGGAGTCGGAGATAATATGGCACAGTGGCTTATTGATCATCCCGGGGTGACTTTGCATCATCCGACACGTCCGGATTTTTTGATGCCGCACTATTCAATAAGATACACAGCGATATGGGGTAACCACGGAATTGTAGGCGGCCCGTCACATCAAGCCATATTCCATTTTTACGGAAGATCGAGCATGGACTCAGTGATTGTGCCAATCACCATAGGTGAAAGCATAAGTATGAGCAGCGTAGCGGCAGCAATGACAATGTTAGAAGATCGGTATGAACTCATGTCGGGTTATGCATTCTGGGGCTGGTTTGAAGATCGTGCGCTGAGCGCATCCGGGCGTCAAAGACCGCTTGGCAGCACAAGTATCACAATGGGACTGCGCAGACCTACAGTGGGTAGTGATGGATTCGATTTTAGCCAAGTGATCAGTCAGACGTTATTTGATGCGCTTGCACAAAACGGAACAATCCACTTCTACTCCGTATGGGCATTATGGGGCGATGTGAATGATGATGATGATGTAGATGGCATAGATCTGGAACTATTGCGTCAATTTGTTCGTGGTGTTCCCAATGTAGATATTGTTGAAGCGGCAGCCAAAGTTGCGCGCAATGCGGATGTAAGCGGGTTAGACCTTGAGTTGTTGCGCCAATATGTACGTGGTGTGTCGGGTATTATTTTAGGTCGGTTAAATTAGTATAAGGCAGCTGAGGTAAAACTCGATTTTGTCTCAGTTGCACCTTGACGGCTAAGCGATGTTGAAGAATTTTAATAACGAAATGAAGATGAAATTATATATTTATGCTAAGGGAGATACTAAAATGCTAAATCTTTTAAAACGTAGTGGAGTATTTGTTTTAGCGTTGCTGATACTGATGAGCATACCGATTCAGGCGTTTGCAGTGCCTGAAACAGATGTTCAAGAGTGGGCAGCGCAGGTAGGTGTTGGCGAGCTTATCCATGTTGATTCAGAACGGCCATATGATGATGCGCAATATGATGCGTTACCTGAGTACGAGCAGACATCTGAACTATTGAATATCCATACCAGCGCAGCATCGGTAGTGAATGAGCGGTTGTTTAACATTCTTTCCGGAGGCGTACCCAATATAGGCAGTGATGCAATCTGGCGCATTAGCCACGAGGTTGGCGTACCCGGTGAATATGTTGATGTGCGTATAGAGCTATATCAAACCACGACGCTTGGTATGGGCAATGCGATATTTAATCTCATGTATGACCCAACTGTTCTGACTCCTGCTGGAGCCTTTGTATCGGCGATTCTTCGTTTTGACCACTCCCTTTTAACACCCATGCAGCAAATATTTTACGATATGCTTAGAGAACAGGGGCTTTCGGATGCGCAGATATGGGAAGAGTTTCCCCACGCCATAGTGAATGATGCATCAAATCTGACGGCAATGGAGGTTGTTTTTCATCCGCCGTTATTCCATCCCGGACATGTACATGGGGAGCACATAGTCAATGTAAACTGGGAAACAGGAGTTACCGGAGGATTCTTTGGATCCGGATTATTTATGCATTTGCGTTTTAGGATATTACCCGGAGTATCGGCGGGTAGTGTAGGTTATGTGAAGTTTCAGCCTTTAGAAGATGGTCAAGGTACGGTGATGACCGGATTCCCGCCGGTAGGCAATCCGGTTAGAGTGCCGGTTGTCTTTGAGGGTGGTTCAGTTAAAGTATTGTATAATTTGGAAATAAACAATCTGCCCGCATTTTCAGAGCGCCCTACCGGGCAAACGCCGTCTCAAATGGTCGCAGGTTCAGTGCCGTTAACTCAAGGTGCGCCCGCAGGCAATTGGACATTTTTAGGATGGATACGCGGAGATGTGTTACCGGCAACATATAGTTATTTTGATGATTTCAGATCAGCTCATCCGAGCATCGTATTTGATGCGCAGCATACAGCTAATGTACCTGCATTGGGACATGTGACCTATACAGCGATATGGGGTAATGATGCCGGTTATGTAGGTGTACCCAATTACAATCTGATGATAGCAAATGTGCCTACCTTTGCAGTGCGACCTACCGGACAAACGGCGAGTGGGCTTCATGCGATAGATGCAGTGGTGCCTCTAAACCAAGGCAATCCGGGTAGTCAATGGCTATTCCATGGATGGTTCCCGGGCTCTGCGGCGCAGGCACCATCGGTAGGAACACCCATAACCTCGGAGCTGTTGAGCACATTGGTTGCAGCACCGCATAGTGCAGTGATTACAAGTGGCGTGACCAGATATACTGCGATATGGGGCAATGCAAATTATGTAGGGTATCCGATAACTGTTGACCTCATAGTAGAAAATCGTCCAAGCAGTGGGACGTTTGCCACCAACCAATCGGCGACAGTTGGTGGTGATGCGACAGTGATCGTGGCCAATGCAGCCGGCAGTATTGCCGGTACTCATGCGGTAATTATAGGGTCAGATGTGGTGTTAAATGCAGGGGTATTAGAGGCGGAAAGTCTGCCTGTAACTGCTGATGGTCATCGTAGATTTGTAGGCTGGTTTGCCGGAGCGACAGCGCCGATAAGCGGTCAACATGAAAGTAGCTTCCCGACAGCAGTGACAACAAATAATCAACTTGTGCGCAATGGTTTAAGTGTAAATGCCCACTATGTAGCAGTATGGGTTGATGGTGCAGGCCATGTACCGGGTGGGGCGAGCTTAAGGATCGAAAATCGTCCAACAGGTGAGGCGTTCGTCACCCCACAAACATCCACGATTCCCGGCGTGACTGCACCCATCGCAGATCTGCATACCTTAGCT
>WQVH01000051.1 GCA_009781695.1 Oscillospiraceae bacterium | reverse complement strand
TTTTTCGTCTTGCAAGGCGAAAAAGCGCAGGAATGCCATTGGCCTTTCAAGTTTTTTCAACGCAGCAAGCCGGAAAAAGAGAATGTAAGAATATGCTGATTATCAGTGATACACTACACTAGACTGCACAAGTGCTCCTCCTCAACGCAGACATTTGCACTTTGCTTGCCTGCGCTAGGTAGTGTGGACACGAGTCCAAAATACAAGTGTTTTGGACTCGTGTCCACACTACCTAAGGGGAGCATCTCATCTATCGCTGACTGCACCTCATGTGCGGATTCAGCAAATATTCAAGTGATCGAAGTAGACCTAAACCGCTTATGGCTCAAAACTATTGTTTATAAGCGGAAGTACCAGCGTCTGACTGCCCAGCGAAACGGTAAGATCTATGGTCTGCCAGTCCGCACCGACCTTTGTGACATCGATGATATTGACATGATCGGGATCATTCCATATCCGGTTGACACGCACAAACTCCATCGCATTGTACCCATCTTGGTCAGCGGCATACACCCTGAGATCAGCATAGGATACAGGCGTATTGATCCCATTGAGCTGCATCCAGATTCGGATTATTCCCATATTGGCCAGTGATGCATTGTTATCATTGCCATTGTTAAAAGCATGCATACCGAATACATCAGTGACCGAAACATACAGATCGTTGATCAGCAGCACTTCGACCGTGGTGCCAAAGAGTGTTGCAGTAAAGTATATATACTGCCACGCCTGATCTTTCCGCACATCAATGAGGCTGACATTGTCCGAATCATTCCACACGCGGTTGATGCGCACAAACTCCATAGCATCCTGTCCATTGGGCAACGTGGCTGTGATGTCGAGCGCTGCGTACGGTACCAATGCGTTGACACCATCAAGCTGTGTCCACATGCGAATCACGCCTAGGTTCGCCAGCGATTCATTGTTGGAGTTGCCATTGTTGAATATATTGAAACTCAATTCCGGCAATACAACAAACATGCTATTGGTAAATGCAAAAGACAATGTTTGGTCATGCGAGGTCACCGTAAGCGTCAGATGTTCCCAATTATTTCTGAGCTTACATATGAATACAGCACTTTGTGCGGTTTGCCAATCGGCAATGTTCAGCGTGAAGTCTCTCATATTTTCAATCACAACATCATCTACAACCAGTTCCATATCTGCAAGCGGAATGTCAATAGGCGCACCATCAAGGAAGAATCTGATGTTGATAGACTCTCTCCAGTCTTCTGCAAACACCGTATACGTCAGTACATGTGCCGGAACCGATGCTGCTCTGGGTATAACGCTGATCACAGCATCACTTGCCAGCGGCCAATCTAAGCGAAGGGTCACTGTAGCAATCGTTGCCGTTTCCGCTTGAGATTCGTCTTCAACAGCTTCGACTTCGTGTACTTCAAAGTCCCAGAAATAGAAATGTGTATACTGTCCGTTTATCTTCAAATCGAAGCTGGTTTGCACATTGTTGTTTGTTATTACATCATCACCAAAGTCTGTTATTTCAAACGCAACCAGAATCGGACGAGACGGTATCCTTATCGAATCCTCAACAACAGTAGCCGCTACAGGCGCTGCAAGCGCTGCAATCTCCGGCGTTCTGATCGGCCTTTGCACCCCACCCGTCCTGTGGAATGGATGAGTTTGATTCTGTAGCGGTGTCATCTGCGCTACAGGAACAGTGCCGAATGGAGGCATCGCATGGTGCGGTGTACCGCCGCGCTGCATATCAATGCCTGTGGCTTGGAAGTCAGCTCCGGCAAAGTCAAATCGATTATTGGGGAAACTTGGATTGGACGGCAAGCGATTAGGATATACATCCCAAATATGCGGAACATTCCAAGATACCCATCTGATTCTATTATCCATTTGTGATCCGACTGCTGCGTTATTGCGTGCCTCAGTGTATGGATTATGGTGTGCAACTTCCATGATGGATGCGCCCCATGCCATGAGATAACTTGAGTTTCTCCAGTGTGCAAATTCAGGGTTTTGATCTCTGAGTAGCTCCCAATCTTCAAGCATGACCCGGTATTGAGGATTACCGACTTGAGGATTGCCGTTTGCATCGTTAAACCATAGACCCAGTTCGCCGTTCCAAGAGAGTCTTCTCCATGCTTCAAAGCCCCATGGATCATAACGGAAAAACTCTTCCCTTGTGCTGACAGGTGTCCATACACCATCATTAGTACCGGAAAAAGATTCGCGCATCGTACCTGCCCAGTAGTTTGCAGCCGTTGATACATACTCATTTCTTGGACCTAGGTATGCAGCTACATTATCCACTGTAAACCATCTTCTTCCGTTGGCCGGATTTATTGCACTGGAGTGTGCAGAAGTCATGTCGGCGTACATCTCATGGCCGAAGCCCAGACCGCGTTGGAAGCTGTCGATACCATGTCCGCCTTCATGCAAAACAAGGTTTTCGATTCTGTATCTGTCGAGATTAAAATCTCTCATGACATGAATATCTTCGGTTTGGAAGTTGTTTCCGCCCCAACCGCCGATTCTATATAAATCGCCGACATTGTTCGTATGCATCTGGTTCATAAATGGTAATCTGCCCGGATGACGTCCGCGCACAGAACCTGCTGCAATATGCATACCGCCGCTTGCTCTGACCGCTCCATCGGCAATTCTTTGCCCCGGTCTGTCGTATCTTACTGATGTGTCATAAAACCACTGTGTACCCGCGGGGGTTTGGCTGTTGCCCATTTGACCCGTACCGCCGACCAGAGTCTCAAAGAGCAGACCATCCGGGAATGCATTTTGGAAACCATTGACCATATTTCTGTTTCCGCTTGCATCTAATGTTCCATCCCAACCTAAAATAGCACTGGCAAGGTGATTGTATGTTACATCTGTATTGTTTTGGAACAACGCTTCCATTTGCAATGTCGCTGTGATCGCCACATCTTTTTGACTGAATGGATGTCTCGGATGTGTACCAATCGTGGTGTCAAGGTACGTGTAAAGACCTGTGAGTGCACTGCGGTAAGCAACCGCTTGCCACGGTTCGAATCTTGCAGGAATTCTTTCACCTTGTCTTGATAATTCATTTCCTGCCCAGTCACGAATCGGGCCACCCAGAACATTAGGACCATGAACCGTATTGCTGACTGTGATGGGCGCTGTGCCTGTATATACTATAGAAACGCCTTCAGGTCTCATGCCCGCACCGAACTCATCTATAGCTCTTGCAAGATCGACAAACTCACCAAAAGCAAGCGGATATCTGCCAAGTGGTTGATTGTCTGCCAGCCAACCGCCGTTTGCTATGCTGCGCTCATCGAGATCTGCTTGGGTAAATCCATTGAAAAATCTTCCGTAAGGTCTGCCATTATCTAAGCGCCATTGTTCTCTCGGTACAGTACCTGTAACCCAGTTCACACCGCCGGTGTCGGTTTGCAAGCGGATACTGTTCCAGTGATAGCCTCCTGTTTGGGAAACGAGGTTTGCCGGAACCATTGTATCACCGATCCAAATTTGGAAGTTATTCGGATTAACTGCTGCCGCTCTTGTATGTACAACACGGTTAAAGTAAACCATTATTTGGTTGTGAGAAGATACCACAACATCTGTTATATACAAAGGTGCATGAGGCACACCTCTGACACCTTCGGCACAAGTGCCTGCAACACACGCTGCGCAAGGTGCACCCACATTGAAGCGATTGTTAAAACAAGCAGGAAGACCATAGTGGTCAGGTTGGTTGTCTCTAAACCAAGGTGTTCTCCATTTTGACGTATCATCAACCGAACTTGCCTGTTGTCCATTACCGACACCGGTCCAAAATTCTTCTCTGCCGTGCAATCCGCTTAACGCCCAGTATAGGTCATAATCATAGTAATACATCAGGCCGCGGGTATTTATCGGCATGGACATCCAATCAAAATATCTGCTTTCAGGCATAAATTCCCAAAATACCATTGCGCCATACATATAAAAGTTCTTGATGCGCTCTGCCCTTGTAAAAGGTGTTCCATCAAGATCATGAGTCGCCGTCAAGATCGTATTGGGCCACAAGCCTTGTGCAATCGCATTATCAAAAGCCCTTTCGATATGCAAGTCGAAACGGAAATCGTCCCAATAATTATTAGGACCAAGCGGGAATTGTCTGCTGCCCTGACGTGCACCGACTTCCCAGAAAAAGTCAAATAGCGCCTCTCCCAAATAGAAAAAATCTGATCTTGGACGTGCCGATACACGGCGGGAGGCACTCATATCTTCATTGTATACACGCTGACCATTTTCATCGATTGTGAATATGGTTTCACCATACGCATTCATTGGGCTATCGTGACGCATCACATCATCAGAGGTCACAACGATAAATGGTCTTTCAAAAGAGCCGTAAATCGAATCGAAGTTACCGGGTACTGATGTCGCTTTAATGCTTCGGCGGGTAAATGTATCGTCAGTTACACCATGAATATAAAGGTCACGGAACTGAGGCGCTTCATAAACCGACTGAGCCGGACCTACAATAAGCGTGTGAAAACCCGATCGCACCATGGGTAACGCAAGAAACTCGCCCCTGCCGAAGAATCGGTGCAGACCTTCACCCACTTGTCTTACGACAAACTCTTCGTTGTATCGAGGTTCCATATTCGGCCCGAAGATATTCATCGCATGTGTGTTGGGAGGCAGCGTTTGGTGGAGACTACCGGTACCTGTAACTGTGCCGATTGCACCGGCTACGCGCCCATTGTTCCCGCCTTCACCCGAAATATACGTAAGCACTCTGGACATGTGCCCGAAGTTCCTCTCGGTGTAAAACGGTACCCATTGCGCCGTTGCGACATCGTCACCAACTGCTACGGTGAGTCTGGCTGCGGCGATAGGGCCTCTGACATGATCCGTTTGTGCAAGCCACGCTTCCGATGTTGCAATTTCACGTCTTCTTCCGCGCGGCTCACCAGCATCAAGTGCCTCATCCAGACGAATGTTCACAACGCCGCCGCGCTCACCATACGCACCGAAATCAAAGAAAGAAAGGAAAGTCCACGCTACAGGATTTCCATCAACCCTGATCGTAAAAACTTCCCTTGCTTGTTGCGCATTAAGTATCGGTGCATCAAATTCGATTTCAACCACATCGCCTGTGATTAAGTGTACTTCACCCAATGTGCCCGCTACCGCACTGATGGGATTGCTGCCGTCCGCTGCCGGTGTTACTTCGTTTGCAAATGCCAAAGTAGGCATAATTAAACTGAGCAATAGCACGAAGCCGACGGTTGCAAATGATATTCGCTTAGTTTTTGTCATTTTGAAACCTCCTAAATAATTATTTTTCGAAAATTTTCGCAGCTTGTTTTCAATGGAAATTGGCCGTCTTTAAAGCAAGCTGATTTTGCGCTAAAAACTCTAGCTGTAAGCCTAATCGTGAATGTTTAGGCTTTACAGACTACCGATGTACTAATTCAAAAAGTCCTTGAGCTTCTTACTCCGACTGGGATGACGCAGTTTGCGCAGCGCCTTGGCTTCGATCTGACGGATGCGCTCTCTGGTGACCTTAAATTCCTTGCCCACTTCTTCTAAAGTGCGCGTACGTCCATCTTCAATACCAAATCTGAGCCGCAGTACCTTTTCCTCACGCGGAGTCAACGTGCTCAAAACTTCTGCCAACTGTTCTTTTAGCAATGTAAAAGACGCCGCCTCTGCCGGTTCAGAAGCGTCCTCATCAGGAATGAAGTCACCGAGATGACTGTCTTCCTCTTCACCGATTGGCGTCTCAAGCGACACAGGCTCTTGAGCAATTTTTAAAATCTCCCTGACCTTTTCAACCGGCATACCCATATCATCAGCAATTTCCTCAGGCGACGGATCATGTCCGAGTTCCTGCAAAAGTTGGCGGGATATTCTCATGACCTTGTTGATCGTTTCAACCATATGAACAGGAATTCTTATCGTTCTGGCCTGATCGGCAATCGCACGGGTAATCGCCTGTCTGATCCACCAAGTTGCATATGTCGAAAACTTATACCCCTTGGTATAATCGAATTTTTCAACAGCCTTAATCAGTCCGAGATTCCCCTCTTGGATGAGGTCTAAAAAGAGCATCCCACGTCCGACATAACGCTTGGCAATACTGACCACGAGCCTCAAGTTGGCCTCGGCCATCTTGCGCTTGGCCTCTTTATCCCCATCAGCCATACGCTTCGCCAATTCGACCTCTTCTTCAGTGGACAGCAGCGCAACTTTACCAATTTCCTTGAGATACATCCGCACCGGATCATCAACACTGAAATTATCAACCAATGTCTCGGGGTCAATCAGCTCATCTTCTGACAAGGTCTCAATTTCTTGCAATTCTTCAATTTCTGGCACCACATCATCCGAAGGAAGAAACTCTGCCACATCCGTCTCAATTGTGTCGATGTTCAGATTTTCCAGTTTATCATAAAACTGATCTATCTGCTCTTGCTCAAGATTCATATCCTCAAGCACATCAAGTAGTTCTTTGGAGCTCAAATTCCCTCTCCGCTTGCCTTCTTCAACCAATGCACTTAATCTATCTTCTATTTCCTGCTCACGAGACTTCTCACCATCGGGAGTTCCGGGTTCAGCCACAAGACCATCCTCAACCAAAGTTTCCTCAACGACTTTATCCGAACACACTGCACCGGCCTCACCGGTGGCCTCATCACGACTGTGCTCAATGTTTTCATTGACAATTTCTTCTTTTTTCTTTTTTGACTTCCCCTTTGCACTCGTTGCTGCACGCTTTGCTTTTTCATTTATTTTATCAGCCATATCTATTTACATCCTCTCTGCGGCTATCCCGCACGAATAATAACACATTGTATACTATTTTTCTGTCTCTCGAAATTGCTTAAGCTTTGCCTCGCGTATTTCAAAAAACAAGTCACGATCCAATTCAAACTTAGCCAATTTAGACTTCTCTTCCCGAATCCTTTCGATGTAATCGCGCAACGTCTTTTCACCGAACACCAGCACCTCAATTTTTGAAAGAATCTTCGTTAGGCGCGACGCCCCATCTATATCTAACTCCGGCAATATATATTGCTCACCTGTGTCCTTTGATTCTGCAATACGTTTTGTAATCATCTCATAAACATGCTTAAGAAACAACGATGTAAACTCATCATTTGTAAAATCCATTTCATCAATAACATTTACAAGTGTAGGGTCTTTGATCAACATTCTGACCACACCTTCTTCGGCAAGTACAGAGTCTGCATTTTTTTCTTTAAACTGCTTACTCAGAACCTTACTTACAGCCTCTCTTGGCTTGGTTACTTTTTTCTCATAATCTTTTCTCTGGCGTACAATCCTTGCTCGATATTTCTTTTCAGCTTCATTTTGAACCGCCTCTTGTGATATGCCTACATCCTGCGCAACCCGCACACTATAGATCTCTCGTTCCGGCTTGCTGCTCAATTCAGAAAGCAGTGTCGTCGCTGCATTGACATAGGCAACCCGCCCCTCATCCGTACTCAAGTCATAGCCGCTTTTCAGTGACAAGAATCTATATGAAATATGATTTTCGCTGTGGTCGAGCAGCAGCGCAAAAGCGTCATGGCCATGCTTTTTCAAAAAATCATCAGGATCTTTTGCCACCCCTAAATCTACAACTTTTACTTCCATTCCGGTTTTCTCAACAAGCGGTATCGCCCTAAGCGCCGCCTTTTTGCCGGCGTGATCAGAGTCAAAAGCGATGACAACTTTGTTCGCATATTGCGACATCAGTCTGGCCTGTTCCGCAGTCATTGATGTGCCAAGCGCTGCAACTGCACCATCAAATCCTGCCTGATGCAAGGCCACCACATCTATATTTCCCTCGACCAATATCATCATACCTGATTTTGACTTTCTGGCAAGGTTGAGCGCAAACAGATTCCGACTTTTGTTAAAAACAAGCGTATCTGGTGAATTGAGATACTTCGGCGCTCCATCGTCTAGTATCCTTCCAGAAAAGCCGATAACATTGCTGCGTACATCAATAATGGGAAACATCACTCTATTTCTAAAATGATCATATATACTACTTTCTTTTCTGCTGTTTTTAGCCAGCCCCGCTTCAATAAGCTCCGTCTTAGTATATCCTTTTTTGATCATTGAATCCATAAGCAAATACCATGAATCGGGCGCAGCTCCAATCCCAAATTTGGTGATAACTTCCTTGCCCAGTCCACGCATTGCCAGATAATCTCTGGCTGTCACACCCATAGGAGACATCAGCATTTCATGAAAGTGACGTGCCGCATCTCTGTTGAGATGTAACATGCGTTGCCGCTTATTGGCCAGTTCATCCGTTGCGCCATCATCAGGTAATGTCATCCCCACCCTTTTTGCTAGTGCCGCAAGGACATCGATATATTGGTAATTTTCTATTTCCATGAGGAAGTTGATGACACCCCCTCCTTTGCCGCAGCCGAAACAATGGTACACCTGCTTATCAGGAGAGACATAAAAAGACGGTGTCTTTTCACTGTGAAACGGACACAGGCCGAGCATCTCTTTGCCGCTTCGCTTGGTCAGGCGGACATACTCTGAAACTACATCTACGATATCGACCCTGCTGATCAGGTCATCTATAAAACTTTGTGGAATCATAATAACCTCGTAAAGTTTTTACAACATCGAGCCAGTCTTGGTGTGTGCTCAACGTGGATTGCACGCTTTGGGTTTGGGCTCATGGGATTATCTGACCTGCCATGCTTCCGGTATGAATAATTTTTCATAAATATGAATTGCAAACTGATCAGTCATTCCGGAGATATAATCTACAATCGCTCGTGACAGTCCATCTTGATCGGTCACCCTGATATAAAACTCAGGCAAACTTTCAGGTTGTTCAATGTAATAATCATAAAGTCCTTTTAAGATGCCGAGCACTTTTTTTTCTTCACCCTTGGCTTTCATATTCCTATAGACATTACTGAACATAAAGTCCCGAAAAGCGTCGAATGCAAAAGACACATTAGGGCTAAATTCGATTGCGCCTCGTCTTTGACTCTCATTAATGATATCCAGTATCAGAATATTGATCCGCTCACTGTGTGTCACACCCAGTGCACAAGTGATCTCCGGCGGTATATCACGCTTATGCAAGATACCTGCCCGTATGGCATCATCGAGATCATGATTTACATATGCGATTCTATCAGCAATACGAATCACTTGGGCTTCGGCAGTCTCCGGCATAACATCCCCGGTGTGGCAGACAATACCGTTTTTCACCTCATAGGTCAGATTGATGCCCAGACCGTCTCCTTCAAGTTTTTCCACAACACGCAGACTTTGCTTGTTGTGATCATATCCCCCATCACGGCTCATAATCAGATCAAGCGCACGCTCTCCCGCATGTCCAAATGGCGTGTGTCCCAAATCGTGTCCCAGCGCAACCGCCTCTGCCAAGTCTTCATTGAGCCGAAGCCCTCTGGCAATAGTCCTTCCGATACGCGCCACTTCCAGAGTATGTGTCAGCCGCGTCCTATAGTGATCACCTTCCGGTTGCAAGAACACCTGCGTCTTGTGCTTTAATCTTCGAAATGACTTACTGTGCGTGATTCTGTCTATATCGCGCTGATAACATGTTCGGATTTCACATTCCGGCTCATAACGTACCCGCCCTTTTGACTGATCTGAAAATGACGCAAGCGGTGACAAAATTTGCCGCTCTAAGCTCTGCCTTTCTTCTCTGGGGCATTTCATAAGCCTGATACCTCTTCCAACATATCTTTATCTAAATCGCAAGGGCTTCGGCCGCATTTTTATCCCCGACACAATGCCCAACGCAGCAAAACAGGTAACAATCGACGACCCGCCATAGCTAAAAAATGGCAATGTGACTCCGATTACCGGCAAAATCCCAAGACACATTCCGAGATTCATGACCGTCTGAGCGATAAATTTTGCAGCAATACCTGTACACACGATCATGCCCAACGGGTTATTGGACTTTGCCCCTACATACATGCACCGGATGATTATCGCAACAAGCAAGGCGATGATGAGCATGATTCCGATAAAACCAAGTTCTTCACCCGCCACAGAGACAATAAAGTCTGTATGCTGCGCAGGGACCAGACCGGCCTGAGTCAGTCGCCCATTGCCCAATCCTTGCCCTGAAAATCCACCGGAAGCGATGGCCTCCAGGCTTCGATCCGTTTGCCACAATAAATCTTGCCGCAACGGATCAATTTGTTCTTGAAGAAATGGGGCTAAAATCCGATTTCTTTGCCGTTCACTGAGAAGATATGTCCAAAAAAACGGAAATGTTATACCCACAGTTGCCGCGCCAATCACAAACCACCGCAATCGCACGCCATTAATAAACAACATCATCCCGAACATCGCCAGATACACAAGCGCTGTACCAATATCCTGAGAAACTTGCCAAACCAACCCGAACATGACGCCAAAAACTACGACAAGCTGCCCCATAGACAAAACCGAATTGAGCGTCTTGCGATCTTTAAAGTTCATCATCATCTTGGCTATGATGATGATAAATGTCACCTTAACAATCTCAGCAGGTTGTATGCCAATGTCGAAAAAGCGCAGCCACGCACGCCGACCCACAGCATCCCCAATACCCCATATAAATAATGTTGAGATAAACAACACACTGAAAATAAATAAGAACACGGCCTTATCTGCAATAATATCTATATCGATATAACTAAAAAGCACAAAAAGGAAGAGTCCGATGACAATCGCACCGACTTGAACATATACTGCATTGGGCGCCCGCATCATTGGGCTGATCACAGTACTTGAAATAAGTATAACTCCATAAATTGCGCTAATCAGGCTCAGCGCAAGCAAAAAAATGTCGGCCTCTTTAAAAAATCTGCCTATTCCTATGATTATTTTTTTCATTTATAATTCCCTGTATTCCGGATACATCGCACCTCTATATAATAAATCGCCTTGTATTATACCACTTTTTTTGATTTTCGTAAACAATTCTTTATTATTCCGTTGGTTCATGTTATTCTGATGAGTATGAAAATAGTCACTCATCACGAATCTGAAACAATTGAACAGGGCATAAAGCTCGGCAGAAGTCTCACGCCCGGCGCAGTGGTCGCACTGTATGGCAATCTGGGTGTGGGCAAGACCGCATTCACGCGCGGTCTCGCACTGGGGCTTGGTATAGAGATGTCTGTCTCCAGCCCGACATTTACCATCGTCAATGAATATCCCGGCAAGATTCCCTTGTTCCACTTCGATATGTACCGCCTTGAATCCGAAGATGAACTCTACGATATCGGCTGGGATGATTACCTCGAACGCGGCGGCATCTGTGTTGTCGAATGGAGCGAAAAGGTACCTGCGGCATTTCCGCCGGATACAATAAGCGTAACACTCACAAACCTCGGCGATCATCAGCGCCGGATTGAAATAAAAAGGAATACGATTTAGATGAACATATTAGCCTTGGACTCATCTGCAAAACCGGCCTCCGTTGCTGTTTTAACAGATGGCAAACTCATGGGTCAATACTTCCAAAACAGCGGCCTGACACACAGCCGCACACTGCTTGTAATGACTGAAGATTTGCTTAAAAACCTTGAACTAAAAATCGCAGATTTTGATTTGATCGCCGTATCTAATGGCCCCGGTTCTTTCACCGGAGTCAGGATTGGTGTATCGGCGGTCAAGGGTATGGCATGGGGTGCGAACAAACCGGTCTGTGCAATATCTACACTTGAGGCCATGGCTTATCAAATCCAAGAACCCGAAGTGCTTATATGTGCTGTGATGGACGCCAGACGAGACCAAGTCTATAATGCACTGTTCGAATGGCAAAATGGAAATCTGATCAGACACTGCGCAGACCGAGCTATTGCGCTTGAAGATTTGGCCGTTGAGCTGCGTAATCGCAACGCTGTTGTGTCATCTTCGAAACTTCACCCTTTAGAATCTCAATCTCTAAATACCGACACCGAGCACCCGGCAAAAACTGTGCCGAAAATACTCCTGATTGGCGATGGCGCAGAGTTAACTTACAACTATCTCATCGAAGCAGGTATCCCCTGCTGCCTTTCTGCTGCACTGTTGCGCTACCAAACTGCCTTTGGTGTAGCCCTTGCCGCACGCAATGCGCAACCAATCTCCGCAACAGATTTAAATCCCGGCTATCTTCGCCCTTCACAGGCCGAACGAGAGCGTAAGGAAAGGACACGATCACATGAAAATAAAAGCAGCAATAGTTAAAAGTGCCGGAGGCCCGCTCACTATTGAAGACATTGATCTCGCCGCACCGCAAAATGGTGAACTGCTCATCCAAGTTGTAGCCTGCGGATTCTGCCATACGGACGAACTTGCGCGCATACAGGCCGTCCCTGTACCACTTCCGGCAGTGCTCGGACACGAAGGTTGCGGCATCGTTACACAAACCGGATCGGGCGTTTCTGACTTTGCCATCGGAGACAAAGTCGCCATTTCCTTTGGATATTGCGGCACATGTATGCGTTGTCTCGCCGGTATGCCCACTTTATGCGAATCATTCGGCAAAATAAACTTCGGCGGCACGCAATCTGACGGAACTTCCCGCCTTGCGCAAAACGGCAAGCCACTCTCCGCACTTTTTGCCCAAGCCACTTTCGCCACACACGCCGTGGTTCACGAGCGCAGTGTGGTAAAAATCCCGGACGATATCCCGCTCGAAATCACAGCCCCGCTCGGTTGCGGCATCCAGACCGGAGCAGGCGCAGTGCTCAATCGCCTCAAACCGCGCCCCGGCACTTCAATCGTTGTGCTTGGCTGCGGAAGCGTCGGACTCAGCGCAATTATGGCGGCAAAAATCGCAGGTTGCGACACGATCATCGGCGTAGATGTTATCTCATCACGACTTGAGATGGCACTAAACCTCGGCGCAACACATGTGATAAACAGCATGGAAACTTCGGACGTGGCGGAAGCTGTGCGCACGCTCACACGCATCGGGGCTGACGCATCAATAGATACAACCGGCAAAAGCGCCTGCACACGCATGGCACTGCATTGTATCCGCTCAGGCGCATCCGCTGTCATCGTCGGCGGAGGACGCGAGATGACACTGGATATTGAAATGGATCTCATGAGCGTTGGCAAATCGCTCATTGGCGTTGTCGAAGGTGACTCTCATCCGAAGATCTTCATCCCGGAGCTGCTCGCCCACTACAAGGCCGGTAGATTTCCATTTGACAAGATGATTGAGTATTATGACTTCGAGGATATCGGTACAGCCATGGAGGACACACTCAGCGGCAAGACAATAAAAGCTGTACTGCGCATGACATAGCACACACCCCTCTCTCCTCTTCCCTCTCTCCCCACCCCCTCACGCCAACGCTTCCCACTCCATCATCAACACATCAAGCTGCTCTTGCACCTCAATGTACCGACTATCTAACTCCATGAGTTTTTCATAGTCCGTTGCATGCATTTCTTTATCCTCGCCAATCTGAACCAACTCATTTTCCAACTTTTCAATCTCACGTTCGACCCGCCTAAGCTCCTTTTGCATATCGGCAGGCTTTCGCTTAGCCTTAGCCTTTACCTGTGCAGCCGGAGCTTTATTATCGTCTACTTTCAACTCAGCCGAAACACCGGCCGCCTTCATCAACAAATACTGCTCATATGTTCCTCGAAAATCAGTAAACTTGCCATCTTCAATCTCCCATATGCGTGTAGCAAATCTATTGATAAAATAGCGGTCATGAGAAATAAACATCAAAGTCTCTTCATAACTATCCACCGCATCTTCTATCCACTCACGAGATGGCAAATCAAGATGGTTCGTCGGCTCGTCCAAAATCAACAAATTGATTGCACCATCCATAAGCATACACAGACGCAAGCGGCTCTTTTCACCACCGGACAAATCCCCCACCAACTTAAAAACATCCTCACCTGAAAACATAAATCCACCCAAACGATTGCGCCCTACCTGCGGACTTACGTTCTGCTCATAGATCAGCGTATCGAGCAGCGATCTTCGGGGGTGATCAAACCGAACAATTTGCGGTAAATATGCAGATTTTACAGATGGACCTTTTCTGACAGATCCGGAATCTGACTTTAGCTCTCCCATGATTATTTTTATCAGCGTTGTCTTCCCGCTCCCATTATCACCAATGATTGCGATACGCTCACCGCCGCGCACTTCAAGCTCCTGAATATCAATCAGCTTTCGTCCGTCAAAGGATTTTTCCAAATTCCGCACAACGAGCACTTCATCACCCCGGAACTCCCGCTCACCGAACTTTGCTTTCATAGTCTTATCTTTGTCCGGCCGATCCGTTTTGATCGCACGCTCCGCTCTCGTCCTTATCGCAAAGGACTTTTTCATCAATTTACTATTACCGGTACCCCAACTATACAATTTATCTGCCGCATCATGAAGCCTTTTGGCCTCCACTTTCTCTCTTTCATATCTTTCCAATTGTTCTTCATAGCGGCGCTGCTTTTCCATCACATAAAAACTATAATTGCCGCTATAAAATTCAGCCTTGCCTGCTTTGATCTCAATCGCTCGATTGATCGTCTTATCCAAAAAATATCTGTCATGCGAAATAATCAGAACCGTCCCCTTGAATTTCAAGAGAAACTCTTCAAGCCAGATCGTCGCCCGCATATCTAAGTGGTTTGTCGGCTCATCGAGCAAAAGTATATCTGTATTTTCTAAAATCATCCGTGCCAGATTGATTCTTGTTTTCTCTCCGCCCGACAATGTATCAAACAACTGACCCCTCTGAGCCTCGGGAATACGCAAGCCATTTGCCACACGGTTAAGTTCAAATTCTGTATTATACCCACCCAATCGTTCAAACTCAAAAGCCAGACCATCATACTGCTTGAGCACATCTTGCGCATCGCCCTCAGCCATAATCTTTTCGAGCGCTTTCATTTGCTCTTTGATTTCTTTGAGTCGATCAAAAGCCGTGCGCAAGACATCATCAGCCGTATAGCCCGCCGGAAATACAGGTATCTGTGAAATAAGTCCAAGCTTCTTCTGCTTGGGCAGTATTATATCTCCCTCATCGGGCGTAAGCTCTCCTGTAATGAGTCTTAAAAGTGTCGTCTTCCCCGCTCCATTTTTCCCAAGCAAGCCAACGCGCTCACCCTCATTGATATCAAAAGTCAGCCCATCGAGGATATCATTGCCCTCTTCAAAAGCTTTTTTAACATTCTGAATTGAAATATCTATCATAACTGATGACTTACCCCTCCGTGCTGTAAAACAATATTCGCATGTCTCCTTGATTTTATAACCAAATCTACAGGAAAGTGCTGCCCTGTAACCGCACTGTACCAAATCTCATAATCGCCTGCGCAAGACTGAACCAAAGTACATCCACTTTCCTCAAGCGCTTTTCTGACATCTTTTCCAAAATCCGCCATTAACAAACACCGTCCCGTCTTTCGGCAACATAATGCAACATACCCGCAGGCTCTAAGCCGTTGAGTTTTATTATTTCCGGCGCACAAATCTTTACACGCTCAAGCAGCTCATCAAATGATGCGCATTCAAGCGCCAGTGGAATTTCCGCACTGACCGCACACCAAACCCCGCCATGACAATCCCACGTTATGCCGATCAAGTAGACTTTCATGATCTTACCTCCATAAGCTGATGGGTGTCGAACACTTCCATACAATATACAACACATTCAAATAGAATGCAATTTTCTGAGACGAATTGCCGCCCGATTCTGTTGTAAAGGTAACACTTCACTGGGTATCTGAAAACTCGCAATGGTTACAGTCACTGAGCACACAATCTTTGCATATGATACAAATTTAGTATACGTAGACGTGCCTTGGCTGTGCGCAAAGCGCGCCTAAA
>WQVH01000050.1 GCA_009781695.1 Oscillospiraceae bacterium | reverse complement strand
TTTACAGTCTGCCCCCTTTGGCCTCTCGGGTAATCCCCCATATGGAGCTGGTGGACGGACTCGAACCCCCGACCTGCTGATTACAAATCAGCTGCTCTACCAACTGAGCTACACCAGCGCACTGACACGCTATAATGAGAGGCGCGAAAGTCATGATAGCAAATGTAATCGCATTTGTCAACTACATCTATGATTTTTTTGATATACAGTTTTATTTTTCTTGTTTATGTGATATAATGTCGCTCGTTAACCAATAGACTTTAAGCGTACGAAAGGTTTCGTTTTATGATAAGTAAAGTATTTTCAAAAATTTTCGGCACCTACAACGATCGGGAGCTCAAAGCCCTCATGCCCATAATCACCGAAATTGAAAGCTTGGAAGACGAATATCGAGCCATATCCGATGACGATCTCAAAGCAAAAACCACAGAATTTAAAGAAAGACTGGAAAACGGCGAAACACTCGACGATATCTTACCCGAAGCTTTTGCCGCCGCTCGTGAAGCCTGCGACCGAGTACTCGGTATGCGCCCATTTCACGTACAGCTCATCGGCGGACTTGTTTTGCATCAAGGCCGAATCGCCGAAATGAAAACAGGTGAAGGTAAGACCCTCGTTGCCGTCATGCCGTCCTATCTCAATGCACTGGCAGGAAGAGGCGTGCATGTCGTCACCGTCAATGACTACCTCGCCCGCCGCGACAGTGAGTGGATGGGCAAAGTCCATCGATATATGGGCTTAAGCGTTGGACTCATCGTCCACGGCCTCACCAACGAGGAACGCCGCACCGCATACGCCTCCGACATAACCTATGGCACAAACAACGAACTCGGATTCGATTACCTCAGAGACAACATGGCGCTCTACAAACAAGATATGGTTCAAAGAGGCCATATTTTCGCCATCGTGGACGAAGTGGACTCCATACTCATAGACGAGGCCAGAACCCCGCTCATCATATCAGGACAAGGCGACGAATCCACCGAACTATACACAAAAGTCAACGAATTTGTCTCAAGACTCAAAAAGACCGTTTTCGCAAGCCTGGATGAAAAAGCCCAAGAAGATGAAACACTGAGTGCAGACTACATCGTTGATGAAAAAGCCAAAACCGCAACCCTAACCGCAAAAGGCATCAAAAAAGCCGAGCAGCACTTCAACCTCGAAAACCTCGCCGACCTTGAAAACAGCACGCTCTCGCATCACATAAACCAGGCCCTCAAAGCCCACGGCACCATGCGCAGAGACGTAGACTATGTCGTAAAAGACGGCGAAGTCATCATCGTTGATGAATTCACAGGCCGCCTCATGCAAGGCAGACGCTATTCTGAAGGACTCCATCAAGCCATAGAAGCCAAAGAAAAGGTCGAAGTCGCACGTGAGAGCAAGACCCTAGCAACCATCACATTCCAAAACTACTTCCGCCTGTATGAAAAGCTCTCCGGTATGACCGGTACCGCCCTGACAGAAGCTGAGGAATTCGGCACAATATACAAGCTAGACATTATCGAAATTCCGACCAACCGCGGTCTCTTGCGTATCGATAATCCCGATGTCGTCTACAAGAACGAAATGGGCAAATTCAGAGCAATCATCAAGCAAATCGAAATCTGTCACAGCAAAGGACAGCCCGTACTGGTTGGTACCGTCTCCATTGAGAAGAGTGAATTACTTGCATCCCTTTTGAAAAAAAGCGGCGTACCGCACAATGTCCTCAATGCTAAGCACCATGAAAAAGAAGCCGAAATCGTCGCCCAAGCCGGTAAGCTCGGCGCCGTCACCATCGCAACCAACATGGCCGGTCGTGGAACAGACATTGTACTCGGCGGTAATGCCGAATACCTGGCAAAACACGACATGAAAAAAGCAGGCCTGTCCGATGAACTCATTGCCGAAGCCACAGGCTATGCCGAAACCGACGACCAAGAGATCATCGAAGCCAGAAAAATGTTTGCTGAAAAAATGGACACGCATCGAGCCGTCACATCCGTTGAAGGCGAAAAAGTCAGAGCCGCAGGCGGCCTCTTCATTCTGGGTACAGAGCGCCACGAATCCCGGCGTATAGACAACCAGCTCAGAGGACGTGCGGGCAGACAAGGCGATCCGGGTGAAACAAAATTCTACATTGCACTCACCGATGACATCATGCGCCTTTTCGGCTCTGAAAGAATCATGGGCATGATGGAATCACTTGGGCTCGAAGAAGATATGCCCATCGACAAAAAAATGCTCTCAAACGCCATCGAGCAAGCCCAACGCAGAGTCGAAAGCCGCAACTTCCAATCACGTAAAGCCGTACTTGAGTACGATGATGTCATGAATATGCAGCGCACACTCATTTACAATCAGCGCCGCAAAGTGCTCGACGGTGAAGACGTTACCGAAAACATCGGCACAATGATTTCCGAAACAATCGAATCCTCAGTCGATAACATATTCGCTGACCAAAGCCTCATAAACGAATCAAGCAAACTGGCAGAAATTTTACTGCCGCTTGAACCACTGTTCATCAAAAAAGGCGAAATCACCATGCCCGACAACGGCTTTGACAAGGCCGAACTGCAAACACTGCTCGAAGACAAAGCAAAAGCCGTCTACGATGCCAAAGAAGCCGAACTCGGCGCATCACCGGGCAGCACCGTTCCGCTCATGCGTGAACTTGAGCGCGTGATCATGTTGCGTGTGGTTGACGAGTTTTGGATGGAACACATTGATGCCATGGAAAGCCTGCGTGACAGTGTGCGGCTCAGAGCATATGCACAAACCAATCCGGTTGACGAATACAAGCGTGATGGCTTTGACATGTTTGAACAGATGATCGGCGGCATTAAAGAAGAAGTCGTCAGACGTATATTTACCGTCAGAATCCGCAAAGACGAATCCCTGCAACGCCGAGGTGTAGCCAAGAATTACAACGCCTCAGCACAGAATGTCGGCGGTTACGACACCCGCAGGCAACCGACCAAAAAAATGCAAAAAATCGGCCGCAATGACCCCTGCCCATGCGGAAAGAAACGTCCCAATGGACTGCCGATGAAATATAAAGATTGCTGCGGACGGGGCATGTAGATTTTTGAAGGAGAACATCTTGCTGATTGAACACCAACACAACACAGTCACCTACATGACTGCCCCCAATATAAACACATCGCATGCTTTCACAACACGTCACGGCGGCGTAAGCTCGGGCATATACACATCTATGAACCTAGGGCAAAATCTGGGCGATGACATCAAGACCGTCAAACGCAACTATGAGATACTCTGCGAGACCCTAAACATCACACCGGACGACATCATCGTATCCGGACAAGTGCACGGAACACACATCCGTGTAGTAAAACAAGACGACCGGGGCAAACTATTTTCATCCGATGCATCCGAGCGCATTTTTGCCGACGGCATGATCACTAATGACAACACACTTGCCCTGATGGTCTATGCAGGTGACTGTGTACCCATTTTGCTGCACGACCCAATCCAAGGCGTGATCGGCGCCGTACACGCCGGATGGCGAGGAACCGCCGCCGACATAGCGGGCGCTGCCATCAGAAAAATGCAGACCGAATTTTCATGCAGCCCCGCACATATTCACGCCGCCATCGGCCCATGTATCTCAAAGTGCTGCTTTGAAACAGACCATGACGTTGCAGACGATCTACGAAACGCACTCGGCGATGACGCAGAGTCTTGCATTACGCCACAAGATCTAAAATACATGATAGACCTCAAAGAAGCCAACAGACTCTTGCTGACCCGATCCGGAATTTCAAATATATCCATATCAAATGAATGCACCGCCTGCTTGTGCGACAAATACTGGTCACACCGCAAAACAAAAGGCAAACGCGGTAGCCAAGCTGCGATCATTATGAAAGGACCTTAGATTTTGCTTAACATTTACCTGCGCCGATGCGCTATATTACTGATACTCATTCCTGCAATCTTGCTGCAAGCCTGCATCTTCTTCCCTTCTACCCCGGCTGCCCCGATCGCAGAAGCTGAAACCAACGTTCCGGCATATGATGAAGATACGCCGGAGCTTCCCCCTGCGGTTGCACCGCAAATACCCGGAAGATTTACACTGCGATTTGACCCCAACAGTTCTGTAAATCCGCTCACAACACTCAACAGAGACAGTATCGTATTGTCCTCACTCTTATACGAAAGCCTCTTTGTACTCGACAGCGCCCTCATGCCGCACCCCCAGCTCGTTGAAAGCTGGTACAGTGAAGACAATATGCTCTTTGAATTTGTGATAAGATCTGATATTGCCATGCATGACGACACAACGCTGACAGCACAAGATGTCGCCTACTCCATAAGACAAGCTGCACGAACCGGACGATTTGCGAGCCGTTTTGAAAATATCAGAAGCATTGACGTCACCGGGGATTTGACTGTTTCTATAGAAATCCGATCACCGAACAGCCGCTTTATCAATTTGCTTGACGTGCCGATCATCAAGAGCGGTTCCAGCGGCAGTCGGCTTCCTCCGGGCTCAGGCCCTTTCAGATTCCCCCACGATGAAGCGATGCACCTCGTTGCATTTTCAATGCACAGAGATTTTGCAGACTTACCATTAGATTTAATTCATCTCAGAGAATGCGCCGATACCGAACTCACCGAGCTTTTTGACACCGGCGAGCTGAGCCTTATCTGGGATGATCCGGCGGGTGCATTTGATATCCGGCTCAACCGACTGCGTGAAACCCGATATTTTGAAACCACATCGCTACAATTTATTGGATTTAACGCCAACCATGTCGCATTGCGCAATCCGGATATCAGACGAGCGATTTCTGCCTCAATCGACCGTGACTACATCGTTGAGAATATCAAGCCTCCGGGCATGACATTGGCATCACCTCTTGCCCTTTCTCCGGCATTTCCCTTCTACGACCCGGTGTGGGCATACCAGCATTTGCCCCCACTTGAGCAGATGGCACGCCTACTACAGAGAGCTGGATTGGATATAAGCCAAAATGGATACGTAGACAACCCTTTTCCCGGAATCATTACCGGTGTAAACGAGTTTGGCGAGGTCACAAGCACGATCGAGTTTACCATTGACTTCATTGTAAATATCGAAAACACCCACAAAGTAGCCGCCGCCCACCAGATTGCGGAACGACTCCGGCGCAACGGACTCAATGTCATCGTGCGCGAACTGCCTTGGGAACGATTTCTCACCGCACTCAGAACCGAAAATTTCGGTATGTTTTATGGCGAAACTCAATTGGGTGCAGACTTTGACCTGTCCCCATTGCTACTGCCCGGGCCGCTCAATTTCGGAAGAACAGCCAGCAATAACTATGCACCGTTTCTTACCGACTTCCTTTTGGCAAGAACCGAACACGAAATTCGCTGGGCATCAGAAAGGCTTGTAGATGAAATCAGACTCAACGCACCTTTTGCCCCCATTTTATATAAAAGACATGCTATTTACACCCCGATTGGCGCCATTGTAAGAGCAGAACCCAGCCAGTCTGCGGTATTTCGCAATATATCTGATTGGACAATCAACTTGATGATGCTCGACTAAAAGGAGGACAAAACATGAAAGTATTTCGTTGCTACACAGAAAAAAAAGACGGATTTAATATCGAGGCGCAGCAAACGGCTAATACATTGCGCAACTTCCTTCGCCTGACCGGCGTAGATTGTGTGCGCATACTCAACAGATACGATGTGGAGGGCATCACGGAAGAAATATATACCGATGCACGATACACCATTTTTGCGACTGCCCAAACAGATATACTTTATGACGAACTCCCTCCTGATTTTGACGAACATAGTCACATCTTAATTGTTGAACCATTACCCGGCCAATTTGATCAATGCGCGGAGTCATGCGAAAGACTGATGGAACTTTTATATGCTCTAAAACATAAGCAAGCAGGTGACCTGATTGTAAAGACTGCCAAGCTGTACATCATCTCCGGCAATTTGAGCACAGATGATATAGACAAAATACGCGGCTATTTAATCAACTCCGTTGAAGCGCGTGAAGCCCAAAGTGAAAAACCCGAAACCTTGACCATAAACTATCCCAAGCTCGGAAAGGCACAGATTATTTCCGGATTTATCGAAGCCAATGACGGCGGACTTTCTAAGATCCTTGACGACTTTTCACTGGCGATGGATATGGCCGACCTTAAAGTCTCACAAGCCTATTTCAGAGACGTAGAAAAGCGCAACCCCACAGTAACAGAGCTTCGTGTCTTGGACACATATTGGTCTGATCACTGCCGGCATACAACATTTTTCACGCATATCGAAGACATCAAAATCGACGACCCCGATGTACAGGCCGCTTTTGAGACATACAAGAATGCCCGCAAAGAAGCTTATGGAGATGCTGCCGATAAGCGTCCAATCACAATGATGGATCTCGCTACCATTGCTGCCAAAGCCCTGCGTGCACGCGGCATGTTGTCTAACATAGAGATTTCAGAAGAAGTCAATGCTTGCTCTATCCATATTGATGCAACAGTCAACGGTCAGACCGAAGACTGGCTGCTCATGTTCAAAAACGAAACCCACAACCACCCCACCGAAGTCGAACCCTTTGGCGGTGCTTCAACCTGTGTCGGCGGTGCAATCCGTGATCCACTCTCTGGCAGAGCCTATGTATATCAAGCCATGCGTGTCACCGGTGCAGGTGACCCCCGCACACCATTTAGCGATACGCTACCGAACAAGCTCCCTCAAAGAAAGCTGACCACTACAGCCGCCCGAGGCAACTGCTCATATGGAAACCAAATCGGACTATCCGCAGGTCTTGTGCATGAAATATACCATCCCGGATATGTCGCAAAAAGAATGGAACTTGGCGCAGTTGTCGGCGCTGTCAAGGCCGAAGACATCATCCGTGAGACACCAACACCCGGTGACAAAGTCATACTGGTAGGTGCCAGAACCGGGCGTGATGGCATCGGCGGCGCTACCGGCTCATCAAAAACACAGACTACTGAATCACTCGTAACCATGGCCGCCGAAGTCCAAAAAGGCAATGCCGGTGAAGAACGCAAGATTCAAAGACTGTTCTTAGACCCCGAGGTCACCAAAATCATAAAGAAATGCAATGACTTTGGTGCCGGAGGCGTCTCAGTCGCTGTAGGTGAACTCTCCGACGGCCTCAACATCAACCTCAACACAGTCCGCACCAAATACCCCGGCATGGACGGCACCGAAATTGCCATTTCCGAATCTCAAGAACGTATGGCCGTAGTGGTCGCACCCAAACATGTCGACCATTTTATACAAAAAGCTGAGTCTGAAAATCTTGAAGCTTATGTCGTAGCGGATATTACAGACACCAATCGGATGGTCATGCACTTTGACGGCGAAGTCATTGTAGATATATCGCGCGACTTTCTCTCAACCAACGGTGCGGTAAAGTACGCTTCGGTACATGTACCCAAACTTGATTGCACATCCGCAACACCCTGCACCTCCACATCCGATGCGACACCACTCCGCGAGCGCTTACACACATTGATAACTGACCTGCGCTATTGCTCACAACGCGGACTGATTGAAATGTTCGATGGCACGGTAGGCGCAAATGTCACAATGAAATTAGGCGGTAAGACTCAATCCACACCTGCCCAAGCCATGGCAGCGCTCCTGCCTGTTTCATGCGACTCAGAAACAACCACATGCTCTGTCATGGCCTATGGATTCGACCCTTATCTATCAAGTCTCAATCCATTCATCGGAGCTAAAACAGCAGTCGTCACATCCGTGGCTAAGCTCGTTGCCGCAGGCTGTGACCCTGAGACAGTTTATCTGAGTTTTCAAGAATATTTTGAGCGTCTGCACAATGAGCCGCAAAGATGGGGCAAACCATTTATGGCACTACTCGGTGCATTCGAAGCACAAATGGAACTCGGCTTAGCCGCCATCGGAGGCAAAGACAGCATGTCTGGCTCATTTAATGACATTGATGTTCCCCCGACTTTGGTCTCATTTGCCATTGCTCCTAACGACGCAGAGTTTGTCATATCTCCTGAATTTAAAGGAGCAAACCATGAAGTTGTGATTTTCGAAATAGACGATGACTTAGCCACAACTAAAGAAACGTGGACAAAAATACGCCGCCTCATTGAAGAACAAACAATTGTTTCTGCATGGGCTGTAACCGATGGAGGCCTGATTGAAGGCATATTCAAAATGACCATTGGAAACGACGTTGGGTTCGAGTTTGACCCTCAAACCATCCTAAGCAGCCTTAGCTGCACACAACCCGGCACGATCATTGCCGAAGTTACCCAACCTGTTCTCGGTGCAAAAACACTCGGCCGGACCATAAGTAAACCACTCATCATCGCAGGTAGCGAAGCATGTGACATATATGAACTCAAAACCGAATGGGAAGCACCGCTGGAAAGCATATTTCCCACAGTACCCAACCCAACCCCCGCAACATCAGAAGTCAACAAAATCGACTACACTATGCGCCCGGCCTATATCGCGCAAGAAAAATTCGCCAAACCCGCAGCGCTCATTCTCGCACTACCGGGCACAAACAGCGAACTCGATGTTGCACGTGCCATCTCAAGAGCCGGCGGCAATGCCGAAATCTTAGTCGTAAGAAACAAAACCTCTGCAATGCTCCATCAGTCCATCGAAGAAGTGGCCAAGGCCATTGCGCAAACCCAGATACTTATCCTGCCCGGCGGCTCCACCTTAGGAGACGAACCGGATGGATCAGGAAAGTTTATAGACATACTTTTGCGCGATGAAAGAATTGAAGAAGCCACACTTGCACTCTTAAACAAGCGTGACGGACTCATGCTCGGCATCTGCAACGGATTTCAAGCACTTGTCAGACTTGGTTATTTACCATTCGGAAAAATCATTGCAGCCGATGCAGAAAAACCGACACTCTCTCAGAATCTAATCGGCAGACATCAAGCAAAATATGTACACACACGTGTTGCATCTGTCAATTCACCATGGATGAACATGTGCAATGTCGGCGACTTACATTCCATAGCCATCTCACATGGCGAAGGACGGTTCTGTGCGTCGGATGAGATCATATCCGACTTGATCCAAAGCGGACAAATCGCCACGCAATACACCTGCGGCGCAGGCATACCATATATGGACACCGACGTCAACCCCAATGGCTCCATGCACGCCATCGAAGGCATATTCAGTCCTGACGGCAGAATCTTCGGCAAAATGGGACATGCCGAAAGAGCCGGAACACATGTCGCCAAGAACATTCATGGCCACAAACAACAACCCATATTTGAAAGCGCAATAAACTACTACAAATAGACACGCGCATTGTCATACTGAGCAAAGCGAAGTATCTTTAAAAAATGGAGGGTAACACAATGACAGACAGAAAACTCATTAGCCTGGCAGCAGACGTTATGGCCAATTCCTATTCCCCATACTCCAGATACAAAGTCGGAGCCGCAATTGAATGCAGCAACGGCACCGTCTTCACCGGATGCAACATCGAAAACGCAGCATTCGGCGTAACCATGTGCGCAGAAGCCTCAGCCATAGCCGGTGCCGTATCCGCCGGAGAACGCAACTTTAAACGCATCGCCATCATCTCTGAAGGCAACTCCTACTGCCTCCCCTGCGGAACATGCCGCCAACTACTGCACGAATTTGCACCTGACCTTGAAGTACTCAGCGCCAGAGCTGACGGACGATATGTTAGCTACTCCCTATCTTCGCTATTACCCGTACCATTTGGAAAAGACCACATGAGCAACTTATAATCACACTTTGTCATTTATTTGTAATAATAATTCGCTTTACACTGATCCAAAAGTTGCTTATAATGGAGCGAGTGTCAAACTTAACAAAATAAATGACAGTCAGGTCGTACACTAGGAGGGTTGTAAATGGATGATTTCACCAGAAAATTTAATGTAGTTTCGGCCGGAGTCGATACACGTGAGGTGCTTTCAACAGTCTACGAAGCATTGCGCATGAAAGGCTACAACCCGGTCAACCAAATCGTAGGTTACATTCTCTCCGAAGACCCAACTTATATAACAAACTATAACGGCGCACGCAGCCTCATGTGCAGGCTCGACCGTGACGAACTGCTTCAGGAACTGCTCACAGCATACCTGAACAAGTAACTATCAGAGGTGAACATACTATGCCAACGGCAACAAAAGACAAGCAGTTATTAGAATACAAAGGCCACCCCCTGCGCAGAAAAGACAATCTAATCTACTACGGAAGCATGTCGGATAAATATATCATCATGCTACAAGTTTTGGAAACCAAATCACATGATGACTTAAGTTTGGCTTCCCGGGTATCCGTTCAACTCCAATACACTGATCCGGATCTTAAATCTCGTGACAGAGTCGTTAAAAAAAGTGAAAAAACCAGTTTTTACGAAGCCATAGACGTTGCCGCAGTCTGGTTAGAACGCGCACTAACCTCCGGCTAACACGCGACTCCCTCGCGAGGGAGCTGTCAGCGAAGCTGACTGAGGGAGTTAAATGGAACGCCCATCCGGGCGTTCCATTTTTGCGTTATGTTCAAATCAAGCACACTAGTGTAGTGTATCACTGATAATTAGTATATGATTGCGTTTTATTTTTTCGTCTGGCAAGGCAAAAAACTGCGGGAATACCACTGGTCTTTCAAGGTTTTTTAACGAAGTCAGACGGAACAAAGATGCCGCAAGATTTGTAAGCTTATTTTGACAATGGAGTACTAGAACCCTCTCACCTTTTCAATCAAAAAATCCCTCATCCACGCACCCACTTGCGGACTCTCCAGCGCAAAATCAACCATTGCCTCAAGAAACCCCGGAAGATTCCCCGTATCATAGCGCCTGGCATCAAAATCCACCGCCACAATCGGCGAAACCTGACACAACTCCCTGATCCCATCCGTTAGCTGAATTTCACCACCATAACCCGGCGGCGTATTTTCCAAAATATCAAAAACACCCGGTGTCAACACATACCTGCCCAAAATCGCAAACTCTGAAAAAGCCTCCTTCGGACTCGGCTTCTCATTCATATCAGTAACCCTATATATCCGCTCCTCAAGCTCCGTTATCTCAACAGAAGAATACTTGGATATCTCCTCCGACGTACACCTCTGCACACCCAACGCAGCCGCACCATACCGCTCAGCCGCATCAATAAGCTGCCGAGTGACAGGAACCTCACCCATCATGATATCATCACCCAATAAAACAGCAAAAGGCTCATCCCCAACAAAATGCCTTGCCTGCAACACCGCATGGCCTAAGCCCTTCGTCTCCTTTTGACGTATAAAAAACACATTGGCCATCTGCGCACTGCGCCGCACCAACTCAAACTCCGCACGCTTACCCGAACGCAACAACGCACCCTCAATCTCAGGCGCATAATCAAAATAATCATCCAAAGCAGATTTGCCCCGATTCGTGATGATTAAAATATCCTCAATACCGGACGCAACAGCCTCTTCAACAATATACTCAATCGCCGGCTTATCCACAATCGGAAGCATCTCCTTAGGAACTGTCTTTGTGGCAGGCAACATCCGCGTACCAAGCCCCGCCGCCGGAATCACTGCTTTTTTCACTTTCATAGACGCTCCCTCACTAAAATAGTAATCTATTAACCAACATATTCCGACAACCGTCCATATACATTTGACTTCGGAAGATAAATCATCACCGGAAGCCCAATCGCATACAAAATCACCAACTGCCCAAACCCAACCTGCAAACCACTAACCACCATTGCAGTTAAAAACACACGCAAATCACTAAACCCAACCATATAAAACGCAATCATCGCACCAATAAGCACAGCATTGACGATAACCGGCGGAAAACAACCCCACACCTTGACCCAGACCTTATCTCTACCCAACTTCGAAATCTGAATCGTACACACACCCGCAATAAGCGACGCAATAGGACCCACCACGATATCTAAAGGATAAGGACTCATAAGATTGGCGATGATGCACCCCACAAAAAGACCCAAAATAGAAAACGGAAAGAAAAATGGCAATATCGTCATCGCCTCAGCGATACGAAATTGGATCGGCCCATAGCTGATAAACCCAAGCGACATGGTCAGCGCCGCATAAAGCGCCCCAATCACCCCGGCAAAAGCAATCTTTCTAATCTTATTACTATTTTTCATTGTCACCATTTCCTATCTCAGAATTAAGATTAGACCACACATCCGCAATACCGCTGCCGATAAAGCCCCAACTGCTTCGATAACGCAACAGACCGCTGATACCCCCCGCGCTTCTTAAAATCAGAAACCAAATAATCACACGCATATAAACCGGCCACTCGGCTACCAATCTCATTGATCGCCCCGGCATTTTTTTGCGGACTGACCGTCAACGTGGTTGCAAAATAATCAAACCCCAGAGCATCCGCACACCGAGCCGTCCGCTCAAGCCTGAGTCTAAAACACTCAAGACACCTTAGACCACCCTCAGGCTCATCCCAATACGGCCTTGCAACCTCGGAAAACTCAGCCGCCGAATATTCCACCACTATCTCTTCAACACACTCAGCAAATCCCTCCAGCGACAAAAGCTTTTTGAATTCATCACGCCGCTGATCATGCTCACCTTGCGGCATGATATTGGGATTATAAAAGAGTACCGTAACATTAAAATCAGACGAAAGACACTCAATGACATGAGTCGCACAAGGCGCACAACAACAATGAAGCAACAGCTTAGGCCGAGCTCCGGATATCAGCGCTTCGAGATTGACATCAAATGGTACGTCTTTCGCCACTTTTTAAACCTTCTTTGACTCAGGCGGGGGAATAACCCCCGCCCTTGATTTACCATACTATCTAAAAATCACTGTCTGCTTATAAACGTCCAGCTAAAAATACTTCTTAACCGCCTCAGAAGCAAGCGCCACATCAGCACTTACACTGATTGTAAATTTCACATTTTCACGCTTACTAAATCCCTCACACCACTCAAAAAACGCTTCCATTTGCTCATCGACTTCCTGTCCGACGATCTTTAATAGTCTATTTATGAAAATATGCGTGATATCGTAATTGGCCGAATACAGACCGCTGATATAACCTTTTAAGAAATCATACCCGTTAAAATCATATTCCGACGCCTCAATAAGCCTTGCTTTGTGCGGGATATCATATTTAAGTTTTGCACCCTTTTCAATGCAAACCACATCTCCCTGCTCTTCATTGATTGCGTTATTAACGAGTTCTATTAGCTGCTTGGTCTTTCCGGAGCCTTTTTGACCCATGATAATCCTGACCATACTCACCACACCCTTTCAAAAATTCAAATCCTTAAAATGTTTCGGAACTTGCTCTAAAATCAGCTCAACCTGAGCAGCTATAGATGCTTCAAAGCAAGACCTGAAACTATATTAACAGTTTTAAGCCAACTATACAATATCTACAGCCCAAGAATCGCAAACAAATTTTTCTTATACGCCTCAACTCCGGGCTGCCCAAAAGGATTCACCCCGGAAATCAGCGCCGAAATCGCACATGAACGCTCGAAAAAATAAGCCAACGCACCAAATGACACCGCACTGCGTTCATAAAGCCCAAGCTCTATAACCGGCACACCCCCATCAATATGCGCCCTCTTTACAGCCTGTAGCGCTGCTTGATTCACCTGGTGCAAATCCATACCGGCAATTTGAGCAATCTGATCACGGTGCAACGCACCGCCCGGAATCATCGGATTTTGGTGCGTATGCTCAAATGAAACAAATGTCTCCATCAAACTACGCTCACCCTCCTGAATGTACTGCCCAATTGAATGCAAATCAGCAGTATAATCAGCATATGCCGGAAAAATCCCAACACCCTCCTTACCCTCGCTCTCTCCGAACAGCTGCTTCCACCACTCACCCATAGACCTAAACGCAGGCTCAAAACAAGCCAGCAACTCTATCTTCTTACCATTTCTATATAAAATCTGACGTGCAGAAGAATACAAGCAAGCGCCTTGTACACCTGTTTCAAGTTCCTGTTTTGCCCCACACATCATCTCATCAATGTCAATGCCCGCAACCGCACAAGGCAGAAGCCCCACAACAGTCAGGACACTATATCGCCCACCGACACCATAAGGCATCAGCAAACACTCATACCCCTCACGCTCAGCCATCATCGCAAGCGGCGAGCCCTCATCCGTTGTCACATAAAGCCGCTCCTTAAGCCCCGCCATGCCATAGCGCATTTCGAGCAACGCCTTAAAAAAACGCAGCGCAATCGCCGTCTCAATCGTCGAACCTGACTTGGACACAACATTGACCGAAAAATCCCGATCGCCAATAAGCTCAAGTACCTCTTGTAAATACGCACCCGAAGCATTATTACCCGCAAAATAAATATCGGGTGTACGCTTCTGAGTCCAATTATAATTCGGGGAGATGATATATTCGATTGCCGCACGCGCACCGAGATATGAACCCCCAATACCTAGCACAACAAGCACTTCTGACTGTGCACAAATCTTACTTGCCGTCTTTTTTATCTCATCCGAAAGCCCCGCACCATATATCAGCGGCAAATTTACCCATCCATTTTCATCAAGCGACTCCAATTTTTCCAAAGCCCTTTGGATATCCACTGCACTGAACGCATGCTCATCAGCAAAACCCAAAACCCCATCAATATTTACCGCTACCACTAACGCACCCCCACACATTAAAAGTATGAATCTAAATGCAGCAACATCATACCATGAGCCACGAAGAATAACCAAACATTTTTTACAAAACCCACCCATTTCCTATAGTTCACTGTGCACTGTAGGAAACAAACCTCTGCTTGACCCGCACCCACCAACCGGGCCTATTACAATTACTACAATTACCGCACACCCCCTTTTGCTTCTCACCAAAGTATCTGAGTATATACTGCCGCAGACAACCCTCAACCTCACAATACCTGATCATCTTATCAAGCCGCGCCATATCCCTGTACCGAACATCGCGTCGCTCCCATTCCGTCAGTGGCGCATCATTACCGGAATCCTTTATAAGATACTCCGCAATTCTGATATCCTCATCCGAGAACAACAAAACACACTCCGACGGCTCACCATCTCTCCCCGCCCTACCCGCCTCCTGATAATACCCTTCAAGATTCTTAGGCATATTGTAATGGATCACATACCTGACGTCAGGCTTATCAATACCCATACCAAACGCATTGGTCGCAACCATCACCGAAATACGACTTGAAATAAAATCATCTTGATTGAGCCGCCGCTCTGCATCCTTAAGTCCAGCATGATATCTCGATGCCGCCACCCCATTGCGGCGCAATTCGGCGCAAACAGTATCCACAGTCTTTCGCGTAGCACAATACACCACACCGCACATATTGCTGCGCTGAGCGATCATCTCATGAAAACGCACACTCTTATTTTTCGGCTTTTCCACACCAAAGTATAAATTCTGCCGATCAAACCCGGTAGTCAAGCTCAATGGATTTTGCAGTCCCAACAACCTTATAATATCGGCCTTGACATCTGTTGTCGCAGTCGCTGTAAAAGCCCCGACTATCGGACGCTTTTTAAGCTTGCCTATAAATGTACTTATTTTTAGATAACTCGGCCTGAAATCCTGACCCCATTGCGACACACAATGCGCTTCATCCACAGCAACCAGCGCAATTTCCATCTGAGTGGCAAATTGCAAAAAATCCGCTGTTTCAAGCCGTTCCGGAGCAACATATATGATCTTGTATTGCCCCACCCTTGTCCTTCTGAGCACCTCCTGATACTGCCGCACAGACAGAGACGAATTGATAAACGCCGCCGGAACATCAGCCTTAATCAATCCCATCACCTGATCTTTCATAAGCGAAATCAGCGGAGAAACCACTAAGGTCACACCGCTGAGCATCAGCGCAGGAATTTGAAAGCATATGGACTTGCCTGCTCCTGTCGGCATCACGCCCAGCACATCCCTGCCTGATAGCTGTGCATCAATGAGCGTTTCTTGCGCAGACCGAAACGATGTATATCCGAAATGTCTATACAGAACCTCAAGCTTAGTCATGACACGCCTCCAATGCAAAGTCGTTCGAAATACTCATGCAAGATATCATTTGTAAATCGTACCACTGATTGGAAGTATTGTCATTACACATTTAATTCATCATTCTCCATCTCTCATATCAAATATATCATCTCCTGAAGATACATTCACCCACGCCTCTACAAACTCATCAAATCGAAGTGATCGGATAAAATCTGTGTAGTCATCTAATTCACTTATCACTGACTCATTCATAATCCCACTGCTCATGGCATTGCGTATCGGGTGAGAAAACACAATACTTCTCCCCTGCATAACAATAAATGCACGTGAACCATCATTGTATT
>WQVH01000049.1 GCA_009781695.1 Oscillospiraceae bacterium | reverse complement strand
TGATGTTCAGTTTTCTTGCGGCGCATCAGGGATGCCGCGCCCTACAGGTGTCTCGACAATATTACCATTGCAAGCAATTTAAGGTAAGCAAGTCTGACTCCCTCAGTCAGCTTCGCTGACAGCTCCCTCGCGAGGGAGCTTTTGTGTAATATTATACATTTAGGTACGGTTTGTCTACAGTTTTTCCCACATTCAAACAATTGTTCACAAAAAATTACCATTTTAACATATGAAAGTTCCTCTTTCCTCTCACCTCTCTCAACTTGACTATGTTTTAGCTGATGGAAGTCTAATCCCATCAGCTTTGCTTCAAAATTTTCTATGAATTGTATACTGTGTAAGATATAATATCATTTTAACATTAAGGAGTGTGGCGTTTGCATGAGAAGAAAAGATAGGGAAGTAGCAGATATCAATCAGATAAGAAAAATATTAGACACCTGCAAGACCTGCCATCTCGCTATGGTGGATCATGGCAAGCCTTATGTAGTCCCGCTCAGTTATGGCTATACATTAGACAATGATCTTCTGACACTCGTGTTTCACTGTGCCAAAGAAGGGCGCAAAATCAGCATTTTGCAGGCAAACAGCGCAGTTTGTTTTGAAGTATCCACCGAGGGCGAACCGATTTTTGACGAGGCGACACCATGTGACTATGGATATTATTTTGCAAGTATTATAGGTTTTGGAAATGCCGAATTTGTCACCGATTTTGAGGGCAAGAATGCGGCGCTCAAACTTATAACGAAACATCAAGCCAATGTAGCGTATGAGTTTAGCCAAACGCAAACCAACACGGTTTCAGTGCTTAAAATTGTAACCACCGATTTTACCGGCAAAATCAAACCCGGGCGCTAAATAAGGAACACTAACCGTATTGTTTCGAAAACACTTACGACAGAAACGTCTGACGTCCCCTTTTGATACGCCGAAATTCTGTACATCGCTTAATCATTCATATTCATACAGTCGCTTTTCTCGCTTATAGCTCTGCGGTGTATATTTTATAGAAGAAATTTTTGGACCTGATACACCATACTTAGGATTAAATCCAAAAAGATTTATATACTGCGCTAAATCATCTTTTTCCTGTGCCATCGCTGCAAGCAGTTCCATGGTGGCTTTTGTATCATCAATTGCCCGGTGGGTATTTTCACTCGCGAGCCCATATGCACTGATCGCGTCGCTCAGTTTATGAGGGTAGTCCCGCCTATCTTTGTATATGGTCAGCGCATCAAGCATCTTGATATGCTGTAACACATGTGCGCTGTGATGTGCTTTGAGGAAAAAATATAAAAAACGCAAGTCAAATTGGGCATTATATGCCACGACAAGCGTTTTAGGAACGTCTAAAAGTTCGGCAAATTTTCGACATACTAAGTCTTTCGGCTCACCCATATCCAGAAGCATCTGTTCGGTAAGTCCGGTAAGTTTTGTTATCTCATCGGGTAGCTTTTTACCTTCCGAAAGTGAAATCAGAGCGCCCATCTCATCATCCATACGATACGACTGCCCATCCGGAACAACAACCAGCGCCGCAAGCTCTATGATCTCGTCTGCCTTACAGTCTATTCCTGTGGTCTCAACATCTAAAAACACCAATCGATCAAACTGGTTAAAAAGAGATATTGGCATGGCTTCACACTCCCTATTTTCTTATAAAAGTGGCCTTATTATGCCATAAATTGCTTTAAACTTCAATCTTGTTTAGAAAAAGCGGCGTGTCGAGGTCGTCATTCCCTGCAGGTGCACACTTTTCCTCAGTGTCATTATGCGTTAAGTATTTTTACAAATAATCAATGCATTTGTGGGGTACGATGTCCTCATCGTACCGTTTGTAGCCATTACATATACAATTGGAAACGCGGTGCGATGAAGACATCACACTCTACATTGATTCAGAGAATATCCGCATTGACAAAAACAAACACAAGGTATATACTTTAATATATACTGTCATAGAACAGGAGGTAATAGACATGGACACTGCTAAACTGTTTGCAAACGGACAAAGCCAAGCCGTCCGGCTTCCAAAAGCGTACCGATTTTCCGGTGATGAAGTCTATATCAAAAAAGTAGGCACAACTGTGATGCTTTTTCCAAAAGATCGTTTGTGGGAAACTCATTTAGAGGGACTCTATGGCTTCTCTGATGACTTCATGGCAGACGGACGCGCTCCGCAAGGAGATTTTCCGGAAAGAGAGCCAATCGAATGAAATTCATGTTGGATACAAACATCTGCATTTACTACATCAACAAAAAACCACCGCATGTCATAGACAAAGTTCACCAATGTATGTTGGATGGAATTTGCATCTCAGTGATTACCTTGGCTGAATTAGAGTATGGTATCGCAAAGAGTGCACATCTGAAACAAAATGCTGACGAATTGACCCGGTTTCTTTCCATTTTTACCGTTTTAGACCTTGATAGCAAGGCCGCCACCGAATATGGCACTATAAATGCAGACCTGCAACGCAAAGGTACACCCATTAGCCCTATGGATACCTTGATTGCCGCCCATGCCAAAAGCGAGGGATTAATTCTAGTTACAAACAACCTTCGTGAATTTGAGCGCATAGAGGGTTTGACCCTTGAAAATTGGGCATAAATTCAGTTATTAATTCAGGAGAGACGCTTTATGAAGCTATTTAACACGCTAACGATGAGCAAAGATGAGTTTGTACCGCTTGAATCCGGAAAAGTCACCATGTACGCTTGCGGCCCAACGGTCTATAATCTGTTTCACGTGGGAAATGCCAGACCGATCATTATGTTTGACGTCTTGAGACGTTATTTTGAATATCGTGGAAACGAGGTGCTGTTCGTCCAGAATTTCACCGACATTGACGACAAAATAATCAACAGAGCCAATGAAGAAGGCTGCACCAGTAATGAAATTGCCGAAAAATATATCTCAGAATATTGGATTGACGCACACGGACTAGGCGTACGTGATGCAAGCATTCATCCCAAAGCAACAGAAAATGTCGCAGAGATCATTGCGCTTATTTCTACGCTGATTGATAAAGGCTTTGCCTATCAGAGCGGCGGCGATGTTTATTACAGAACCTCAATGTTCGCTGATTATGGCAAACTATCCAGACAACCACTAGAGGAACTGCAAGCAGGCGCACGAATTGATGTCACAGAAGTCAAAGAAAACCCTATGGATTTTGCATTGTGGAAAGCAGCAAAACCCGGTGAGCCTTATTGGGATTCACCTTGGGGACAAGGGCGACCCGGCTGGCATATTGAATGCTCCGCTATGGCCAGTAGATATCTGGGTGATACCATTGATATCCACTGCGGTGGACAGGATTTGACATTTCCTCATCACGAAAATGAAATTGCCCAATCCGAAGGTGCCAGCGGAAAGCCCTTTGTCCGTTATTGGGTTCATAATGGCTTTATCAGCATCGACAGCAAGAAAATGTCCAAATCACTCGGTAACTTCTTTACCGTGCGTGAGGCTGCAGAAGCTTATGGCTATGAAAATATCCGCATGTTTATGCTCATGAGCCACTACCGAAGCCCGCTCAATTATTCCGGCGAAATTCTTATGCAGGCAAAAGCTGCATTGGAACGGCTCAAAACCGCAAAGGCAACCCTTGAATTTATCGCTGAAAATGGTGCTGATGCCGCATATGACGGTGAGGCCAAATTCATAAGCGCACTGCCGAGTTACAAAGAGCGATTCATTGAAGCCATGGATGATGACTTTAATACGGCAGACGCTATTGCCGTTATATTCGAGTTGGTGCGTGAGAGCAACACCGTCGCAGCCAGTCCCGCACCTTCAAAGGAATTTGCCACTGCTGCACTAGGTATGCTTCATGAGCTTGCAGATATTCTGGGGCTGTTTTACACCGAAAGTGATGACAAAGGGCTGGACGATGAAGTCGAGTCACTTATAGAGGCTCGGCAAACTGCAAGAAAAGATAAAAATTGGGCGCAGGCAGATCAGATTCGTGACCAGCTTTCTGAGATGGGCATTATTTTAGAAGACACACCGCAGGGTGTGAAGTGGAAGCGAGGGTAATATAAGCGGCACTCAAGGGTCTGAGTGCCCTACGACGAAATCTGAGTACCCCACATAAATCATAAAATAAGGCTGAAGCTTGAGATTGTGAAATCACAGCTTCAGCCTTATTATTTTATTTTGATATGCTTGACGTTCATAACGTCCTATTCGTCCAGTTTGAGCACCGCCATAAATGCCTCTTGCGGAACTTCCACAGAGCCGAGGTTGCGCATACGCTTCTTTCCTTCTTTCTGCTTTTCAAGCAGCTTCTTTTTACGGGTGATATCACCGCCATAGCATTTTGCCAAAACATCCTTACGCATTGCTCTGATGGTCTCTCGTGCGATAATTTTTCCGCCGATTGCAGCTTGAACAGGCACTTCAAAGAGCTGCCGAGGAATATTTTCCTTGAGTTTTTCCACGATTTTTCTTCCACGCTCATAAGCCTTATCCCTGTGGACGATGAATGACAGCGCATCGACTATTTCGCCCTTGAGCAATATATCAAGCCGAACCAAATTAGATACACGATATCCCAGAAAATCATAGTCGAGCGAGGCATAACCTCGGCTGCGTGATTTCAGTGCGTCAAAAAAGTCATATATGACTTCATTGAGCGGCAATTCATATCTGAGCTCTACGCGTGTCGAGTCCAGATAAATCATCTCCTTATACTCTCCTCGCCTGTCTTGGCAAAGATCCATTATACCACCCACATACTCCGGCGGACAAATGATTGATGCCTTTATAAATGGTTCTTCCGCAGTCTCAATAAGTGACGGATCAGGGTAGTTGAGCGGATTATCGACAAATTTGACCTCGCCGCTCATCGTTGTGATGCGGTAAATAACGCTCGGCGCAGTCATGACCAGATCGAGATTATACTCACGCTCCAGTCGTTCTCCGATTATTTCCATATGCAGTAGGCCAAGAAATCCGCATCGAAAACCAAAGCCAAGCGCCGCAGATGATTCCGGCTCATAAGTCAGCGCAGCATCGTTGAGTTTTAGCTTTTCAAGAGCGTCTCTCAGATCCGGATATTTTGCACCGTCCGAAGTGTATAGACCCGAATAGACCATTGATTGCACCTTTTTGTAGCCCGGCAGAGGCTCGAAGGCCGGCACATCGGCACAGGTGATTGTGTCACCCACTGTCGTGTCGCTGACATTTTTTATACTCGCTGTTAAGTAACCGACATCTCCGGCAGACAGGACATCACAAGACTCCATACCAATGGGACGCATGTGCCCTACTTCCACAATTTTGTGCTTAGCGCCGGTAGCCATGAGCTTTATATCCATGTCACGCTTTATCTGTCCGTCCATAACTCTAAAGTACACGATGACACCTTTGTATGCATCATACTGACTGTCGAAAATAAGCGCACGAAGCGGTGCTTTCGCATCTCCTTTAGGCGCAGGAATATCAGAAACAATGCGCTCTAAAACGCTTTCAATGCCTATACCGCGCTTTGCGGAAATTTCCGGCGCATCTTCGGCAGGAATTCCGATGATATCCTCTACTTCTTTTTTGACCCGCATGGGGTCTGCTGCCGGCAAGTCTATTTTGTTTATGACCGGCAATATCTCAAGATCATGATCCAGTGCAAGATATGTGTTTGCCAGTGTCTGCGCCTCAACGCCTTGCGCTGCATCAACCACCAAAATCGCACCCTCGCACGCAGCAAGAGATCGTGATACTTCGTAATTAAAGTCTACATGTCCGGGCGTATCAATCAGGTTCAGTGCATATTCATTACCATCTTGGGCTCTATATGTAAGACCAACAGCGCGGGCCTTGATGGTTATCCCACGCTCTTTTTCTAAGTCCATATTGTCCAGTATTTGCGCTTCCATATCTCTGGCATCAATTGCTCCGCACTTTTCAAGTAAGCGGTCGGCAAGCGTTGATTTACCGTGGTCTATGTGGGCTATTATAGAAAAATTTCTAATTCTGTCTTGCATCATGTGTCCTCAATAGTTATTATTTGCGTATATGCGGCCGGCAGTTACCCGAAAAGAAGGATATAGGGTGCTAACCTCCGGCCGCAGGCATCTATTTTATTGCGGCTTCCAGCAATAACTTTGCTAATAAATCCGCTTGAATTTGATTGTGGTTTCTAAGCTTAAGCAGATCCTCATTAATTGTCTTTAGTTGCCTCTTCGATTCTTGGCTGCGTATGTTGGTACGCCCCAATATATAGTCAGCAGAAACATCATAATAGTTGCACGCCTTTATGACAAATTCCAGTTTTGGCTCACGTGCATCATTTTCATAGTGCGATAGCAGTGCCTGCGATACACCTAAGTCCTCTGCTGCACGCCGCTGACTTAGTCCTTTTTCTCGCCTCAGGCTACTGAGCACTTCGGAGAACGCAGATTTCATTAACACAGTCTCATTTCTTAGGGTAGCAGTACGAGGGTGAACACTCAGTATACCTTTTTGTGGACTATTTGTAAATAGCTGGATTTTCACTGATTTCGTCATTTGTCCATTGATCATTCGTCATTCCGGGACAAGCCCGGAATGACGAAATTGAGTCTATCCGCACATATCAATGATTACTTGCGTAAACATCTTTGCACTGAGCACAAGCTGCTCCAAACTAATAAATTCGTTTGGCCCATGCACATTGTTTGTTTCACCTTTAGGCGTGACGCCAAATGCAACACCGCCCGGAATGTCATGTACATATGTCTGTCCACCCATGATGACGCACTCAGAAGGTAGCCCTGTGTAGTCTTCATATGTACGCAGAAGTGTTTTTACAAACTGCGTATCGGCAGGTGTGTGATGGCATTTTGAAATAGATGATTCTGTAATCTTGATACCCTCTTTTTCCAAAGCAGCAGTAACAATGCCTGTAATATCAACCTCATCGGCACATGCCGGTGTTCTGCTATCAAAATTCCCGGCAAAGCCCTGCTCAGAAAAGTCAACCATACCAAAATTGACAGTCAACGCACCACTGATTTCATCGCTCATGCTTATCCCCAACGCACGCCCATGATAATCACCATGTCCAAATAGCCGATTGAGCGCTTTGACATATCCAAATGACTCGCTCTTCGCAAATGGCATCGCCGCCAACATTTCAATCAAGGCCGTCTGCGCATTGTTTCCGGTATCCGGCATTGAGGCATGTGCTGCCTTTCCTTCCACGCTTATAATAAGCTTGTCCCCATCGACTTTTGCGGTGATTTCAGTGCCGGTTTTTTTAGAATATTCATGGCAAAAAGATTCAACATCTTTCTTCCCAAATCCTTCAATAACGGCTTCGGCCTTGTTCGGCACGACATTTATTGTTTTTCCGCCTGTAATTGATACAATACGAGGTAGTCTTTTATCCTCAGCCCAATTTGCAGCGAAAAATGGTGCAAATCTGCCTTTTTCAGTATTGACGACAGGATAGTTTGCATCCGGAGAAAACACATTCGGTGGGGGCGTATTCTTTTTGAGATAGCTTGCGATATCCTCACAACCGGTTTCCTCTGCTGCACCCAATATGAGCCTGACCCCGCTCTTGAGTTCAGGGCATAATTCACGTGCGCAATAAAGCGCATACATTGAGGCTACCGCAGGGCCTTTATTGTCTGTAACACCACGTCCATACAAGATGCCGTCTTTTAGCGTCACTTTAAATGGGTCGGTATCCCATCCATCACCGGCACCCACGATATCAAGGTGTGCCAATATGCCGAGCAGCGGTGGCGTTGGACCCAAGTCGGCTTCTATCATGGTGTCTTCAAAGTTCCTTACACTAAAGCCTTGCACACTAAGCATATCTCCGGCAACGGTAAGCACTTCTTTTGATGCTGGGCCATATGGTGCACCTTCTTCGGCAGGTGTTTTTACACTGTTGATTTTTACGAGCTTACCTAGGTCTTTTATCATGTCTTCTTGGTGTGCTTCAAACCATCGGTCGATTTTGTTTCTTAGTTCTTCTTTACAGTTGTTCATCATGAGCTCCTCCTATAAGATTTTTGTTTTTATGTCAAGGTTGGCTTATTTGCTTAAGGTATGTGGTTAATACTCCCTCAGTCAGCTTCGCTGACAGCTCCCTCGTGAGGGAGCCAAAAATGAAGTTATTTTAGTGCCCTCAGTCAGCTTCGCTGACAGCTCCCTCGTGAGGGCGCCAAAAATGAAGTTATTTTAGTGCCCTCAGTCAGCTTCGCTGACAGCACCCTCAAAAGGGGGCCAAAAATGAAGTTATTTTAGTGCCCTCAGTCAGCTTCGCTGACAGCACCCTCAAAAGGGGGCCAAAAATGAAGTTATTTGGTGCTATTTTTGATTAGCGCTTCAAAAAACTGCTTACATACGCACTCAAAAGCTTCGGCACTGTCGTATTTGTTTTCTAATGTGTGATCGCAATTATCAATGTAAAAGCTGTCAGGCTTCTGCGCATTTATTCTCATTTCGGCGTGCGCACTACTGATCCCATCTCGCTTCATTATACGCACTATTCTTGTGTCTTTAGGGGCGATGATGCCAATGACAATATCACATTGCTTCGCACGGCCGCTTTCTATCAGTGCAATCGCATCAATGGCTGCGATTGTACCACCGGAAGCCTCCCAATGATTCAGACGAGATTGCATCTCATCTTTTATATACATGTGCGTTATCACATTCAAGTCACTCAGCGCCTGCGGGTCGCTGAACACTATTGCACCAAGGCGCTTTCTGTCAATAACGCCGTCTTTTAGTACACCGCTGAATCTATCTTCCAAGTCCGCTTTGAGTTTATCATTTTCCTCAAGCAGCTCATGGTATATCTTATCACAATCCATAATTAATCCGCCCAGAGCTTCTATAGCCCTGAGCGCTGACGTCTTCCCTGCGCCGGTTGGTCCTGTTATTCCTAAGATGAACATAAATCGTATCCTTTATCGAAAAGACAAAACACTGGTGTAGCCGTTTATGAAATAACTATACTTTATGACTCTGACTTAAGCTTTTCAGCCTGATCGGCCATGACCAACGCATCTATCACTTCATCAAGCGCACCATTGAGGATTTGCTCAAGTTTGTAAAGTGTAAGACCAATCCTATGGTCAGTCACCCGCCCTTGCGGATAGTTATATGTCCTTATGCGCTCAGAACGATCGCCTGTGCCAACCTGGCTCTTACGCTCAGCTGCAATTTCTTCATTTTGCTTGCGGCATTCCTCTTCATACAGCCTGGAAACCAGAATCTTCATCGCCCGGTCACGGTTTTTGTGCTGGCTGCGCTCATCTTGACATTCCACAACTGTTCCGGTGGGAACATGCGTTATACGGATGGCCGATTCGGTTTTGTTGACATGCTGACCGCCTGCACCGCTAGCTCTAAACGTGTCTATTTGCAAATCGGAAGGATTGATTTCAAAGTCTACTTCTTCAACTTCCGGAAGCACGGCCACTGTGACCGTACTCGTGTGGATGCGTCCGGATGCCTCGGTCTCCGGCACTCTTTGCACCCTATGGACACCGCTTTCAAATTTAAAGCGTGAATAAGCGCCATCACCTTCAATAATGAAGCTGACTTCTTTGATTCCGCCGATTTCTGTCTCGTTGATATTTGCTATTTCGGACTTCCAACGTTTGGACTCGGCATACATCGTGTACATACGGTATAAATTATATGCAAACAGCGCAGCTTCATCGCCACCGGCACCGCCTCGGATTTCTATAATTACATTCTTACTGTCGTTTGGGTCTCTGGGCAGAAGTAATATGCGCAACTCTTCTTCCATTTGCTCCATACTCTCTTGCGCCGCTTCATACTCCTCTTGAGCCATTTCCTTAAACTCAGGATCGCTCATGAGTTCACGTGCACCGTCCATATCGCTTTTTGCTTTTTCATACTTACGAAATGCTTCAACGACAGGGGCGATTTCCTTTTGCTCACGAGCAAGTTTTGCATAAGTTGCAGGGTCTGAATAGACCTCCGGATCTTGCATACGTTTTTCCAACACATTATACTTTTCTTCTATCGCAACTAGTTTTTCCTGCATTATTACCTACCTCTTTGTTCGATAGTTTCGAAACAGTATACCATAGGAGAAACTAAAGCGTCAATTCATTGTATATATTGACTTTGCAACGGCTTTGATATATATTTACTCCACCAATACATAATTTTGATAAGGATGTGAAATTAATGAAAGATATTTATTTAGTAAGCTGCTGCCGTACAGCTATTGGCAGTTTCGGTGGAACATTAAAAGACACTTCTGCGGCAAAACTTGGTGAGATTGTCGCAAAAGAGGCGATTGAGCGTGCCGGTATCAAGCCTTCCGATGTAGATGAAGTCTTGTTCGGTTGCGTCCTGACCGCAGGGCTCGGTCAAAATGTCGCACGACAGGTATCCATCGGCGCAGGTATTCCCGTTGAAACCACCGCTACCACGCTCAATTTAGTCTGTGGTTCGGGTATGAAGACCGTCATAGAAGCAGCCCGTACCATTATCTCCGGCGATGCCGAAATCGTGCTTGCAGGCGGAACAGAAAACATGTCACAAGCTCCATACACGATGCCTGCCGCACGTTATGGCGCACGCATGGGCAATACCACCATGTATGACACTATGGTTGGTGATGGCCTTACTGATGTGTTTAACAATTATCACATGGGCATCACCGCTGAGAACATCTGTGATAACTGGTCACTGACAAGGGAAGATATCGATGAGTTTTCGGCCGCTTCACAGGCTAAGGCCGCAGCAGCAATAGCGTCAGGCAAGTTTGAAGCTGAAATAGTGCCTGTACCGGTCAGAGTAAAAAAAGATACGATTGATTTTAAGGTAGACGAATTCCCACGTGCAACAACCGCTGAAGCGCTGGGTAAGCTCAGACCGGCATTTAAGCCTGATGGTGGGCGTGTAACCGCAGGCAATTCATCCGGCATTAATGACGGTGCAGCCGCTATTATTATTGCATCGGGCGAAGCGGTTGCCAAATTGGGGCTAAAACCCATGGCCAAACTCGTTTCTTGGGGTCAGGGCGGCGTCGCACCGGAGATCATGGGCATTGGACCCGTACCGGCTTCAAAGCAGGCACTGGAAAGAGCTGGGTTGACTGTCGCAGATATGGATCTTATTGAAGCAAACGAAGCCTTTGCAGCTCAAGCAGTCGCAGTCGCACGTGACCTCGCTCTTGATGTAGATAAAGTCAACGTCAACGGTGGTGCCATTGCTCTGGGACATCCTATAGGTGCCTCGGGCGCTCGTGTTATTGTCACTTTGGTGCATGAAATGCAAAAACGCGATGCAAAATATGGGCTAGCCACATTATGCATCGGCGGCGGCATGGGTGTTGCTACTATTTGGGAAAAAGTTTAGATGTTATAAACCTTGTTAGATGTGGGGCGTGTATCAAAACGAAAAATTTTGGTACACGCCCTCTTGCTTGATATTACAATTATAAACTTAAACCTCACATTACTCCGGCAATTCCGGATCGATAATGACACTTCTTGAGCGTCCCGGTTGACCGGCTGCAAAGTCTTCATCAAAGGCAATGGTCATTTCTATTGTCAAGCCATCTCTCCAAACGCGCAACTGCGCTGTATCTCCGGCTCTGTATGGTCTCATAGCTAATCTGAGCGTATCCATTCCCGAAATCGCAGAATCACCTAAGCCGACGATCACATCTCCGATTCTCAATCCGGCTCTTTCGGCTGCCGAACCCGGATTTATATCTCTGACAAACACGCCGACAACCAAATCATAATAATCGGCAAGCGCACGTGTAACCGTCTGTCCTGTAATGCCCAATAACGGTCTGCCCACAATATATCCATACTCTATAAGCCCTGATGCAATCTCTATTGCATCGTTTATCGGCACTGCAAATCCTATGCCCTCAACACCGGCTCGCACCATTTTCGCGGTTACAATCCCTATGACTTCGCCATTTGCATTATATATCGGACCTCCGGAGTTTCCGCTATTTACAGCAGCGGAAAACTGAAATGTATTGATTATCGTCCCTTCAACAGTAACTTCCCTGTCTAACGCAGACACGATACCCTCAGTCATGGTATATACCAGATTTCCAAAAGGATTTCCTACTGCAAAGATCGTGTGACCTACACGCGTATTGTCGCTATTGCCAAGTATTACCGGGTTGAGTCCTGTCGCTTCGATCTTGATGAGCGCAACATCGTTTGCCTCTTCATATCCTATGACCTCAGCCAGATATTCCGAACCATCATGTTTAATCACACTGATCGGTAGCCCATGAGCTAAAGCAGGCTCAATGACATGGTGGTTGGTAAGAATGTATCCATCGGTAGATATTATAAATCCGGAACCTGCTGCTGTACTCGTTCCACTTGTACCGAAAAATCCAATTGTGGGAATCTCTACTTCAATCCCAACAACTTGAGTGAGTGCCATATCATATATGTATTCCGGAGCCATTGTGGTTTCAATGGGCGCACTCGGCGTTGGTCTTGTTTCATTTGACGCAGCAAGTCCTCCACCAAGCACAACCTGATTTACTACGGTATGATAACCTGCTCTGGTGCGATACTCCATGACTGCATAGGTCGCCGCTGCACTTACCAATGCGCACACAACAACGAGGCACATCGCTCTGAAAAAGCGCCCGACCTTGCCTGTTTTCGCTGGCAAAGCGGAATCCGATGCGCTATTTTCACCCCGGCGGTTGTATGGACTATTGCTTTGATGATATCTGCTGCCATTAATGCCGGGTGAATACATATTGGCTATATTGTCGCTGGTCGTTCTATAATTTGCTTCCCGATAAGGCGGCTCACGCCACCCCGCTCCGGTTGACTCCGGCGAATATGGCTCTGTGCGCTTTCTGAAACTCCATTCCGGCATTCCTGATGCAGCATACCTGTCCGATTGCACAAGCTCAGGCTGTTGTTGTTGTTGTTGTTGTAAAGGTTGTACCGGTTGTGATACTTCCACCGACCGGCTTTGCAAAATTGTACTATATGGTGTGGTCTGCACAGGTAGTTCCGGCTCTGATTCCGGAATATGAGACACAATTTCATCATCAGAATGCACCGGAACATATGGCACATCCTGAACATGATCCGAAACAACACGCTCGGGGTGCTCATTTTCCGACGACCACGGCGGTGGTATATATCCATTTTCTTCAAAATTATTATTTTCAAACTCTTGATGCATTGGTTTGCTCCTTGAATTTATTTTGAGTAGTTGTTGGCTTGTATATATGCTCTTATTGTATAGTACATTTTCTTTGTGTCTACAACGTGAATAAAATTAAAGAAATTTTTAAACAATCATTATAGGTTTTCTTTTGAATATAACCCTTTTGACCTCACGCAAACTATTTTCATTTCCGAAAAATAACCCTTGACACTGAACTGTGCACCGCTCTATAATTTTATGAAATATATCTATTGAATTTTAAAATTTTATGAGGTTTACGAAAGGAGAGACTTTTTATGGCGTATTTTTTTGAAACTCCGTCGCGTACATTTAGCGAATACCTTATCGTCCCCGGTTACTCCGGAACTGATTGTACAACAAATAAGGTAAGTTTGAAAACACCACTCGTTAAGTACACGCGCGGAGAAGAACCTCCAATGTCCATGCACGTACCGCTGGCTTCAGCCATTATGCAAGCCGTATCTGATGATCAGATGGCTGTCTCGCTTGCGAGGGAAGGCGGCGTATCGTTCATTTATTGTTCTCAAAGCATCGAAAGTCAAGCGGCTATGGTGTATAAGGCCAAGTCGTATAAAGCGGGGTTTGTCACCAGCGATTCTAACATACGTCCGGATGCTACTTTGGTTGATATTCAAGCCCTCAAGCGAAGAACTGGGCACTCGACAGTTGCAGTCACTTCTGACGGAACTGCAAATGGCAGACTCGTGGGGCTTGTAACCAGCCGTGACTACAGAGTCAGCCGTATGGATGGTACCGAGCCGGTCAGCTCATTTATGACACCTGTGGAAAAGCTGATCACTGCACCACCCGGCACAACGCTTAAAGAGGCCAATGATATAATCTGGGATCACAAGCTCAACTGTCTTCCGGTGATGGATCATGAAGGGCGTCTGATCCACATGGTTTTTCGCAAGGACTATGATTCACACAAAGCCAATCCCACCGAACTTTTGGATCAGGATAAAAAATATGTAGTCGGAGCCGGCATCAACACACGTGACTATCAAGAACGGATTCCTGCACTCATTGATGCCGGTGCAGATATTTTATGTATTGATTCCTCCGAAGGCTACTCCGAATGGCAGCGACAGACCATCTTGTGGGTTCGTGAAAAATATGGTGATCGCGTTAAAATAGGCGCAGGCAATGTGGTTGATGGCGAAGGGTTCAGGTTCTTAGCTGATTGTGGTGCTGATTTTGTTAAGGTCGGAATCGGCGGCGGTTCGATCTGCATCACACGTGAGCAAAAGGGTATCGGTCGCGGACAGGCCACTGCTGTCATTGATGTCAACGCTGCACGTAATGAGTATTTTGAGCAGACAGGCGTTTATATCCCTATTTGCTCTGACGGCGGTATTGTGCATGATTATCATTTTACACTGGCACTCGCCATGGGTGCGGATTTTCTTATGCTGGGTCGCTATTTTGCACGTTTCGATGAGAGTCCAAACAATCGTGTGAGCATCGGCGGCAGTTACATGAAAGAGTATTGGGGAGAGGGTTCCGCTCGCGCACGCAATTGGCAACGTTACGACCATGGTGGTTCAGAGGGGTTGTCATTCGAAGAGGGGGTTGACTCTTATGTTCCATATGCCGGAAGCATGAAGGACAATTTGAACATAACTCTTGGAAAGGTCAAGTCTACCATGTGTAATTGCGGTGCATTAACCATACGGGAACTACAAGAAAAAGCAAAACTTACACTTGTCTCAGCAACTTCTATTGTCGAGGGTGGGGCGCATGATGTTTTGCTCAAAGAAAATGTTACCCCTAAGGGCTATTCTTCAGACTTAGGGTAGTGTAATTATAAACCGTAAAGCGGATCTTGTAAACACCTTTAAAAAACGCCTCTATCTCTAAGGGATTCAGGCGTTTTCATTTTGATTGATGTATAGATGCCACTTGTCTGAAATTTTCGAGACGATCTTTATGCATCTTTTTCCGGTATTGTGTCAACGTTAAAGCGTTTTTCAGCGATCATTTCGTTTCCGGTTTTTATGATTTGTTCGCCGTATTTTGTCTGGAGTTCTAAAAGGGTGCGGTCAAGCGATTCTTTTCGTTTACCGTCTCGTTTATCGGTCAGATCATCCAGTGTCATCTGCCGAAACTCTGATTCTTCAAATCCGCTAAGGCCGATACCTATCAAGCGTATGGGTCTTTTTTCCACTTTGTCTAACAGAGATGCTGTAATATCGTAAATGTCTCTCGTCTGATTGGTTGCGTCGCCGCTTTTCGCACGCGTTATTTGCTTCATGTTGGCATATTTGACTTTCAATGTGACTGTTCGGGCATAAATGTTTTCAACCCGAAGTTTCAAGCTCAGCTCTTTTGCAAGCAGCCGCAATGCATCTTTTAGATATTCAATATCCGTTATATCTTTTTGAAAGGTGTGCTCTCTGCTGATGGATTTTGCTTCTGATTCATAATATGGCTGTACTTTTCGGTTGTCAATGCCTTCTGCCAGATCTATAATTTGCTTTCCGTGATTTCCGAGTATTGCAACTACAATTTGCCGGTTTTCCAGTATGTCACGCACTGTAGTTATCTTCGCTTGATGCAGGGTTTCAGCCGTCTTGAGTCCTACGCCGTAGATAATTCGAACGCCACGATCTCGTATCAGTGCTTTGAATTCATTGGCCGTTGCGATTTCATAGAACCCGTCAGGCTTTTTTTCTTTACTGGCTAACTTGGCTGATGTTTTTGAATAGCCTATACCTACAGAGCAGGTTAGGCCTATTTCAGCTAATGTGCGCGACTTTATTTCCATGCCGATTTTTCTTGCCCCACCAAAATGCGCTGCTGATCCGGTAACATCCAGAAATCCTTCATCCAGTGAGATAAATTCGATTAAATCTGTGTAGGTGAGCCATATTTTGTGTACTTGTTCCGAGGCAGTTTTATATTTCCGCCCATTCGGGTGCATGTATATTCCATGCGGACATCTTTTATAGGCTTCTTTTATACTCATCGCCGAATGCACGCCGAATTTTCGCGCTTCATAGCTGCATGTCGCCACCACACCTCTTTCATGGGGCAACGCACCGATGATGAGCGGCTTGCCGAAAAGCTCAGGGTTATCCCTTACTTCTACCGCCGCATAAAATGCATCCATATCCACATGGATAATTGTAGTGTCCATACATCACGCTCACAAAAAGTATAAAGCGCTGCAAACACTATGTTTTGCAGCACTTCTGGTGGGCCTTCACGGACTCGAACCGCGGACCGTCCGGTTATGAGCCGGATGCTCTAACCAACTGAGCTAAAGGCCCTCAAGAACCCTTGAGGGGGCATCAATTTCTTACTGATTCATATGCG
>WQVH01000048.1 GCA_009781695.1 Oscillospiraceae bacterium | reverse complement strand
GCGCGACAACAAGATTTCAGGCAAAACCTCTGGAACCAAAGTTGCTTTAGATGCTTTGGGTAATCTTAAAGATGTCAGCTAAATATTTTATCTTGGAAACACCAAGAACAACTTGACACCGTCACAGTAGCATATTACATGGACAATAAAAATACCTTATGTTATAATTGTCAAAACTTAATTAATATTAATTGATAGTTTTCAAAAGGAGGTAGGTCAATTTTGGAAGATTATACCAAATTCAAATTGAAGAGAAAGGAAGAGCTGTCCGAGCTTTTAAAGCACAAAGATGAACTGTTTGTCGTGTCGTGCAACAAGTGCTTTAAGGAATTCGAAGCGGAAGATGAACCCGAGTACGGCGAATTTGAAGCGATTGTAAATGAGCTGGGCAAGCGTATTTCAGGGTGTGCAAAAGTAGATTTTCTGTGTAATAAGCCCATGACAGAAAAGAAGCTCCAAGCTGCCATTGCTGATAATGCAAAGAACATTTGCGTCATCTCGTGCGGGCTGGGCATTCAGACTGTCGCAAATCTTATTGAAAAACCTGTCTATGCAGCCAGCGATTCTGTATGCTTCGAGGGGCGTCATGGCATGGCGCTGACAAAACAGCGTTGCGAAGCATGCGGACAATGTTATCTCAATCTCACAGGCGGCGTATGTCCCATCGTAGATTGCTCAAAGAGCCTCATCAACGGGCAGTGCGGCGGTTCAAAAGACTTCAAATGCGAGGTGGATAAAAACAAAGATTGCGGGTGGGACAAAATCCACGAAAGACTCGCAGGTCAAAAGCGTCTGGACATGTTCACCGGACTTCCGGTTCAGTTGCGCGATTACTCTAAAGTCAACTTTAAGACCATCAATGACTATGTCAAAGCAGTAAGAGAAAAGCGTCTCGTTGGTTTTTACGGCGGCTTGCACCCCTCCGAGTACAAGCACTTCGCTGAGCATCTTGCGCTTCAAACATTCCCGAAGCCTACGACTGTAGTGATTCCGCTTTCACAGCATGCCGGTGCACCGGCCACACCTATTGTCAGTGTGGGCGATGCGGTTAAAGTCGGTCAAAAGATTGGTGAGGCCGGTGGTTTTATCAGCGCCAATATTCATTCGAGCGTCAGCGGTACAGTCGTGGCCATCGAAGACAGATTACATCCCAACACAGGACTTAAGTCCTCGGCGATTGTTATTGATTCCGATGGAAAAGATACATTGCACGAATCCGTAAAGCCTTGTGCAGATTGGACGGAGCTGACTGTTGATGAGATGGTCGAACTCATAAAAGAAAAGGGCATCGTCGGCATGGGCGGCGCCGGTTTCCCGACCTCAGTCAAATTAAAATCTCCAAAACCCATTGATACCATTTTACTCAATGGTTGTGAATGTGAACCGCTGCTCACCGCCGATCATCGGGTCATGCTCGAATATGCGGACGATATCATCTTTGGTTTAAATGCAATGCTCAAAACCATCGGCGCACAAAAGGGCATTATCGTCATTGAAGATAACAAACAAGATGCTATTGAGCTGTTAGAAGCCAAAACCGCCGATATCCCCAATATTGAGATCTGTGTCGCAGCGGTCAAGTATCCGCAGGGTGCAGAAAAAATGCTGATCAAAAGAGCTTTAGGCCGCCAAGTGCCAAGCGGTGCGTTACCGCTTGATGTCGGAGTAGTCGTCAGCAATGTCAGCACAGTCAAGGCCATTTCGGACGCAATCCAAACCGGTATGCCGCTTATCGAACGTGCGCTCACCGTGACCGGGCCGAATATAAAAAATCCCGGCAACTTTATGGTTAAAATCGGCACACCTGTTTCGGAGATCGTTGCATATTGCGGCGGTATAACTGATGCTGATACTGTGCTCAAGTTGGGTGGTCCGATGATGGGCTTCCTCGTTCATGATCAAAATGTCCCGGTAATCAAAGCCACCAACGGAATCATTGCGATCGAAGATGCCGAGACTGAGCCTGCCGCATGCATCCGATGCGGTCGTTGCGCAGATGTCTGTCCTATGGAACTGCTTCCTTTGTATTATCCGATATACGCAGGAGCAGACAATGTAGAGGGTCTAAAGGATAAGGCTGTAAAAGACTGTATGGAATGTGGTTGCTGTGAATTCATCTGCTCATCAAGAATCCCGCTGAGAACATCCATAAAGTACGGAAAAAAAGTCTTAGCAGAAAGTGAGGGAAGATAAATGTTAATCACACAGCTCAAGACCATAGACGAAATCCGCACACTGGCCGGAAGCAAGACTGTGATCATCAGTTGCGAGGGATGTAAGGAAGTTCATTTTCCCGAATGCGAGGCAACGGAGTTATATAAGGAGCTTTCTGATAACGGAACAGCCCTTAAGGTCATCAGGACAGAATATATATGCAGCCCCGAAAATCTTGATGTGGCCACAAGAAAGCATATAGACAAAATAAACGCTGCCGATACTGTGCTTGTATTTGCCTGTGGTGTAGGTGTTCAGTCTGCTTCGGCGCAGTTTGCAAGCAAGCCGGTTCTTGCCGCTTGCGATACGATCCCTTTGCCCGGATATCAAGGCGTTACTCCACTCGAAGTCGATTGTGATCAATGCGGCGAGTGTTATCTCAATGGTACAGGTGGTATTTGTCCTATCGCTTCGTGCTCAAAGAGTCTGGTCAATGGGCAATGCGGTGGCTGTAAAGACGGCAAATGCGAAGTGGACAAGGACATGGAATGCGCATGGGAGCGCATATACAAGCGTCTTGAAAAGCTGGAACTTCTGGAAAATATGAAATATCCGGCCAAGTTGCGTAATTTTGCACCCGAAGCTTAGTAACTCCATTTTCAAAATAAGCACAAAATGAAGTGCTAGGCGCTGCTTAATCTACATATATTTTTAACGAGGAGATAGCTACATGAGAATTTCAGAATTATTTGCTCGCGGTGAGTTTGTGCTTACTGCGGAAGTTGGGCCCCCTAAAGGGTTTCATTTAGATCATCTGTTGCACGAAGCGGAAGAATTCCTTCAAGATGTTCATGCAATCAATGTCACCGACTGTCAATCATCCGTCATGCGCGTCAGTTCTCTTGCGACATGTAAGGCACTCAAAGATAAGGGACTCAACTCAATATTCCAGCTCACCTGCCGTGATCGTAATCGAATTGCACTGCAAAGCGACTTGCTTGCCGCTGCGTATTTTGGCATTGATAACATGCTGGCGCTCACAGGCGATCATACGGTGATGGGCGACACCAAACAAGCCAAGCCTGTATTTGATCTTGATTCGGTATCTTTGCTCCACTGCGTCAAGACGCTTGAGAGCGGCTTTGACATCGCCGGCAATGAGCTTGACGGCGATCCACCTAAGTTTGCAAAGGGTGCTGTTGTTTCACCTTGCAGCGACTCTGTAGACGTTCAGCTTGCTAAAATGGAGCGCAAGATTGAAGCCGGTGCTGAGTATTTCCAAACACAGGCTGTTTATGACTCAGAAAAGTTCATCAAGTTCATGGATAAAGCAAAGCAGTTTAATGTTCCAGTTCAGCTTGGGGTCATCATTCCTAAAAATGCCGGTATGGCCAACTTCATGAACAACAATATCGCAGGTGTCAGCATCCCTGCGTGGGTTATCGAAGAGCTTAAGGCTGATAAAGAGAAGACCAAGGCCGGTATCACCGGTGTTGAAATTACTGCACGTGTTATTAAAGAATGCCGCGATTACTGTCAAGGTGTGCATATCATGGCACTTGGATGGGAGTCAAAGGTTCCTGCGTTGCTTACACAAGCAGGACTTAGGTAAACTGCCGTTGTACAATCTATCTGACCCACATGGATACATTTCATCGTATCCATGTGGGTTTGTTTAGATGGTATCCACACTATCTAGCATTTTGTAATTGCTTGTGTTATAATCCTCATCTGATGATTTATCAAAGGGAGATACACAATATGGAACAATTTTATACTTTGAATGTAGCAGGTCTTGAGCGAAAATTGCAGATTTGCAAAATAAGCGATGAGCTGAGTATTGCTGCATTTGTTCTTTTTGGGGATGTTGAAATGACGGTTTGCGCTGCTGCGGATCTGCTAAAGGTTGCACCGGAGCATGACATCATCATCACTGCCGAAGCAAAGGGTATACCGCTCGTTCATGAGATGGCGCGTCAAAATGATGAAACCACTTATATCGTGGCACGTAAGGTCGTCAAGCTGTATATGAAGAATGTCTTTTCTGTTGAGTTGCAATCAATAACAACCGGCGGAAAGCAGACGCTTTTTATTGATACTATAGAAGCCGAAATGATGAGAGATAAAAAAGTGCTCATTGTTGATGATGTCATCAGCACAGGTGAGTCTTTACGTGCCGTAGAAAAGCTTGTAAAAGAGGCCGGAGGCACTGTGGTCGGAAAGATGGCTGTTTTAGCAGAGGGCGATGCAAAGTACCGGGATGATATTATATATCTGGGATATCTGCCGCTCATAAATCCCGACGGAACCCCAAAAATCTAATAAATCACACCCTTTCGCACCGCGAAACCCCGCAAGAAGGTCTCGCGCTAATTTAATACGGTCTGGAGACTTCGTAACGTGATCTATATTTCTTATGGTTCAAATGTAGTGCAAAACACCTATGACACACTTGCCGCGTCGGATATCGATCAGTATCTGATGCCTCATATGCAAGTGTCTTTAAAGCCTAATCTTGTAGTTCCTTGCCCTGCAAGTGACGGTGCGACAACTCATCCCGAAGTGGTTGAGGGCGTTGTGCGGTTTCTGCGCGATTACGGAATACGTCACATTAAGATCATCGAAAGCTCTTGGGTCGGCGACTGCACGAAAAGAGCTTTTGAATATTGCGGATATCATGAGCTTTCTCAAAAATTTGATATCCCCCTGATTGATCTCAAGAGTGACAGCTTTGCTTATCATCATTATGATACATATGAAATTGCCGTGTGCGATGAAGCCATCAACACAGATTTTCTGATCAATATCCCGGTTCTAAAGGCACACTGCCAGACGAACCTCACTTGTTGTCTCAAGAACCTCAAGGGCTGTATTCCTGACAGTGAAAAAAGAAGATTCCATACGCTTGGGATTCATCAGCCTGTTGCAATGCTTAATGCCGTAATCAAGACCGGATATTGCGTGGTTGATGGTGTCTGCGGTGATCTGTCTTTTGAAGAAGGTGGAAACCCTGTGGATTCAAAGCGCATTATTGTGGGGCGCAGTCCATTGCTCATTGATTCGTATTGTGCCGAGCTGATTGGCTATCAGCCGCACGAAGTTGAATATATGTCGTATGCTCACCAAATGGGTTTAGGGGATCTTTTTTCAGGGGCGTCTGATCTTGTTGAAATAAATCCTGATTCTAAGCCGCTTGTTGATTTGAAGAGAGATCGTGTTGCTGATAAATATAGGCGCCTCATTGACGAGGATGCCGCTTGCTCTGCTTGTTACTCCGCCCTGATTTACGCGCTGCACAGGATGGAGGAATTGCCACTCATCACTGACAGATTTCATATTGGTCAGGGGTTTAAGGGCAAGGTAGTATCCGGTGTCGGCATCGGCAGTTGTACAAAGGGCTTTGAAAGATGTGTGCCGGGATGCCCGCCCAAGGCGACAGAAATTATTGACATGCTCAGAAGGTGACACTATGCCAAACACAATTGATGTTGCAGTGGTCGGTGGCGGCCCTGCCGGGATCGCCGCTGCAACTGCTGCTGCTCTGGAGGGTGCTTCGGTACTGCTCATTGAGCGCGAAGCCAAATTAGGCGGCATCTTGAAACAATGCATACACGATGGATTTGGCCTGATTCGTTACGGTCAAAAGCTTTCCGGCCCGGAATATGCATATCGAGAGATTCTTGCACTAAACGAGACCGAGGCGCTCATTATGACAAATACTATGGTTTCGTGCATTGATAAGGTTGGCAATGACTTTTTACTCACTCTGGTCAGTGAAGACGGACTGTCTCAGATCATCGCTGACCGGCTGATACTCGCCACCGGATGTAGAGAACGAACAGCCAAGCAAATTGATATCTATGGTACACGCCCATCCGGAGTGTTCACCGCAGGCGCTGCACAGTATTATATCAATATTCTTGGACAAATGCCGGCCAAACGTTGCATCATACTCGGCAGTGGAGATATCGGTCTGATCATGGCCAGAAGACTCGCACTTGAGGGGGCAGATGTTCTCGGTGTTTATGAGGCCAAGCAAACTCCGGGCGGTTTATTGAGAAATGTCTTGCAGTGCGTAAATGACTTTGATATCCCGCTAAAATTAGGACACACAGTGACAAGACTCTTTGGGACACAGCGGCTTGAGGCTGTCGAAACTTATCAAGTGGACAATAATCTTGAGCCTATACCCGGCACAAGTGAGATCGTCGATTGTGATACACTCATTGTTTCAGTTGGTCTTATCCCGGAAAACGAGCTGGCAGAAATGTTGGGCATTGAACTGAGCACACAAACACGAGGTCCAATTTGTGATCAGAACTATATGACCAAGATTGAGGGCGTTTTCAGTTGCGGCAATGCGCAAGTTGTCAGTGACTTGGTCGATGATGTGTCCATCAGCGGTGAGGCCGCGGGACAGAGCGCTGCACGTTATCGCAAGGGGCACAAAGAGGAGCAAAGATTACTTGTCCCTGAAAACGCAAGTTCCGATTTGCCCCATGTTGCTTCACATGGAGACCGTGCAATAAAGGAATTCTATTGCATCACTTGCCCATCCGGCTGTCTGCTCAGAATCATTAAGTGTAACAATCCTTATGATTTGGAAATCGAAGGACATCAGTGCGAAAGAGGTGTCGATTTTGCCAGAGCTGAGCTGACAAATCCCATGCGCTCTCTTACGACTACTGTGCGCACCACCTTTGCGGATATTCCGGCACTACCTGTGCGCACTGATGGAGAAATTCCCAAGGCACTCATTTGGGATGCCATAAGAGTGCTGAGACGCATCGTTGTGAGTGAACGACTTGGCTGCGGCGTCACGGTGCTTAATGACCTTGCCGGTAGCGGCGTTCGTGTTATTGCCACCGGAGATATGCTTTCCAAATTGTGATCGCATGATTGCCATACAGACGCACTCCCCGGTTTCCTTACTTTTCACCCTTCCCTCTATCCTATTCTATGAATGTATCTGATTTCATTTTCGGTTAAATAGGAGGTCATGATTCTTATGATTTTATCTGTTTTTATAGTTGAAGATAGCTCTGCACAACGAGAGTATATAGAAAAAATTGTCTGTGATCATATTGCTGTGACAGACCAACATTTTGAATTGGCACTTTCTGTTGCAAATCCAACTTTGTTATTAGCGTATTTGGAAGAAAACCAGCCTCAATACAATCTATACTTTCTTGACGTGGATTTATCCCATGAACTCAATGGCATTGACCTTGCCGCTAAAGTCAGGGAACGTGACCCGTCCGGAAAGATCGTCTTTGTGACTGCTCATACCAGTCTATCATACCTCACTTTCCATCACCATATTGAATCGATGGACTATATTGTCAAAAATCAACCGGCTAAGCTTGCTCAGAGAATTCGAGAGTGCATGGACATCGCTTATAAGCGTTTCTTTGATACCTCATATGAAAAAGAACAGTTCCAAGTAAAGACCCGTACCGATATCCGAAATATCCCTGTTGAGGATATTATGTTCTTTGAAGCACAGCATATGTCACATAAGCTTATCTTGCATATGAACAACGAGTGGATTGAGTTTTATGGTTCGCTTGATGACGTGGTCAAATTTAGTCCTGATTTGTATCTGTGTCATAAGGCTTTTGTGGTCAACACGAAGAACATCAAATCCATCAACAAGATCGAACGAACCGTTGAATTGGTCAACGGAGAGATTGTTCCGGTCGGTCGCCGCAGAGTAATGGAATTGTTTGAGCACTTGTCAAACAATACACCCATGCGCTCCTCGATTGAGATAGAGCATCAATTTTAAGTTCGCGTCAACAGATCCTTTAATGTCGTCTTCAGATCCTTTGATCTCAACTATCTTGACGTTGTTCTCTTGCAATCGATTTGCTTTGTTCGAAAATTTAAATCAGACTACAGGAGCGGCCAAAAATGGCCGCTCCCAATTAGTAATTATCTATCGGACAGACTCACAATCTCTTGCTATGTTATGCTAAACACTCTGCCCATTTTGTGTATTTTTTAATTTTCTCATCACATTCGATATGCGTTTCGCTGCGTGTCATTATGTACACCTTGACTTTAGGCTCCGTTCCGGACGGCCGAACAATCACGACGGTGTCATCTTCGAGATCATATCGCAGCACATTCGAACCTGAGAGTTCCATTTTGGTTATCGTTCCGCTCTCAACATCAATCTCAGTGCCGCTTTCATAATCTCTCATGACCATCACACGAGTTTTTAAGATTCCTTTCGGTGGGCTGCCTCTCAGTCCTGCCATAAGCTCACGCATTCGGGTGATCCCATCCAGTCCGGGCATGAGCAGATTGAGTGTATACTCGCTATACTGCCCATACTTTTCATACAGCCTTTCGAGTGCATCCCACAAGGTCATATTTTGCCCGGCATACCATGCAGCCATCTCAGCAATGAGCATCGAAGCGGTAACAGCATCTTTATCACGTACAAAGTCACCGATCATATAGCCATATGATTCTTCATATGAAAATATGACTTTGCCTTTATGATTTGATTCCAGATCATTTTTCTTTTCTGCCATAAACTTAAATCCCGTAAATGTATCGAAACAAGCAATGTTGTTTACCTCTGCTATACGGCGAGTCATCTCAGTTGTCACTATGGTCTTGAGTACGACCGGTTTTTCAGGCATCGTGTTTGCTCTCAGTTTTGCTCCGATCAAATAATCAAATAGCAATGCGCCTGTTTGATTTCCGCTTATTGTAAGGAATTCTCCGCATTCATTCCTCGCCATAATGCCCACTCGATCACAGTCAGGATCTGTGGCGATGATTAAATTCGCATGATGCGCTCTTGCAAGTACCGCACCCAGTGCAAAGCTCTCCGAATTTTCGGGATTGGGTGATGTCACTGTCGGGAATGTTCCATCTAGCTCCATTTGTTCCGGTACACATATGATATGCTTTAGACCGAGCCGATGCAGTGCTTCAGGCACCAGTTTGTACCCTGCACCATGAAGCGGTGTATAGACTAGCTTAAAGTCGTCTGCAACTTCCTTGACGGCTTCATAATCATTTGCTAAGGCCATGACATTTTCCATAAACAATCGATCCGTCTCTTCTCCCATAATCGTGATGATGCCGCTTTTCAGAGCTTCATCAAAATCCATCCTGCGATATGAATTAAACATATCCAACATGTCCATTTTTTCAGCTACAATCTGCGCATGTCGGGGCGGGAGCTGTGCACCGTCAGACCAGTAGACTTTGTATCCATTATATTCTTTAGTATTATGGCTTGCCGTTATATTTACACCGGCGGTACAACCATATTCACGTATCGCAAATGAGAGCATCGGAGTGGGTCTAAGTGCATCAAAGATTCTCACATGTATTCCATTTCCGGCCATTACAGATGCCACCTCACGCGCAAAATCATCGCTGCTGCATCGTGAATCAAAGCAAATGGCAACGTACTTTTTTTCATCGCCGGGTTCTGCACAAACCAGCTCAGCCAATGCCTGAGTTGCATGACGAATGACATGGATATTCATTCTGAAAGAGCCTACCCCCATTATGGCGCGCAATCCGGCCGTTCCGAACTCAAGGCGGCTAAAAAAACGACTCTTGATTTCTTCATCGTCATGTGCAATTGAGCGCAGATCTTCCTTTTCTGATTCTGACAAGGACGGGCTATTCAGCCATAACTTATATTGCTCATAATGGTTCATGCTACTTATCTCCTCAGTATCTTACTTATCATCCGGATTGTAATCTTCAAATTCTAATTCAGCGTCTTCTTCTATAATGTCTGCACTGAGTATATTTTTTGCATCTTCAAGCATTGTTTCCGGAACATATACCTCCATACCACTCGGCGGGTGTCCCAAAATCAACTTGCCGAAGAGACCATTGTTTGGGTACTCGCAAACATGCGGTATTCCATAGACCTCAAGCAATCCGAGCGTCATATCCATATCCATCGGTCCACCGCCTATATGTGTCAAATAGGCAGGAGGGACATTTTCACCGTTATCATCAATCGGCCACTGCGGCTTACCATCTTTATTATTACCAAAACTCCAGCTCATAACAACCTCCTTAGAAAGTTACAAATCACTTGTGATATTTACCGCCATCTGCAATATTAAACGCACGATAGAGCTGTTCAAGAAGCATCACCCTTGCCAGATTGTGCGGAAATGTCATTTGAGACATCGACAACTTAATATCTGCTTTTGCTTTAAGATGCTCGTGCAAGCCAACTGAACCACCAATGACAAAGCATAGTCTTGATGTGCCGCAAAGTGCACAACCATCTAATAACTGAGACAGCATTTGGCTATCAAATGCTTGTCCTTCTATACACAGCGCAACCAACATCGCTCCGCTTGGTATTTTTGCTTCGATTGCTAACCGTTCTTTTTCCAGTGATTGCTGCTTGTCCTGCGCAATTTCAAGCACCTCTAATTTGCAGTATGCTGACAATCGTTTGATATATTCATTTGCTGCATCACTGTAGAATTTCTCTTTGAGCTTTCCTACACATAAAATTTTTATATTCAGCATTATAAATCATATACCCTGCCCGCAGTATATGGCGAGGCAACGTCCAATTCAATATCCTGCCCAACGCTGATACCGTATTTGCCCAGAGCTTCACTGACGGTTCGTGCAGCAATCTTCGGCGTGTTGTTTTCACGGCTTAGATGTGAAAGCTGTATATAACGTGTGCCGGAATCCACAAGTCTCACCGCAAAGCTGCCGCAGGCGCTATTTGACAGGTGTCCCTGCTTTGATGCGATGCGTCTTTTCAGAGAGGGGGGATATGGTCCATTTTGAAGCATCTGCTGATCGTGATTTGACTCAATGATGACGATGTCCGCACCACACATTGCTGTAAATACCTCTTCCGATATATGTCCAAGGTCGGTGGCATAGGCCAGCATATTGCCTCCTGCATCTAAAGTAAATCCAACACTCTCTGTCGCATCATGCGGTGTGTTAAAACTGTTCATTGCGATTTCGCCCAATTCAAATGCTGTTCCTACTTTAAATCCACTTAAATAAGGCGCAACTTCCGGAGTAGATGCGCATATGCTGTTTTGTGCTCCAATGCTTGCAAAAATCGGTATTTTGTGGTACTTTACAAGCATTTTGATGCCGCTGATGTGGTCGGAATGTTCGTGTGTTACAAGGACAGCGGTAAGGTCATCCGGAGTCATATCCATATTTTTCAGACCCTCTTTGATTCTCTTTAGTGAAATGCCTGCATCAATCAGCACATGTGATGCGCCTTGAGATACTAATGTACAATTTCCGGATGATGAGCTTGCCAGTGTGTGTATTGTCATTATAATGACCGTTCCTTCGTATTTCAAGTAAAAAAGCTAAAAGTACCCCATCTACACATGTAGGCTGACTCTCGTCAGCCTACTGTCAGATTCTTGATTATCCAATATCTCGTGTTTTTACTTTAGGCTCATCGGGAACATAAACAGCTTTTATGTCTGCACCGACACCGATTAGTTTTTCGACAATTTTTTCATATCCGCGCTCGATATAATCCACACCTTCAACGACGGTCTCGCCTTTGGCGCACAGACCGGCAATAACCAATGCCGCACCGGCTCTGAGGTCACTGGCTTTAATCGGAGCACCCGTAAGGTATGGAACGCCCTCTATGACTGCGGTTCTTTCCATCACTCTGATTGAAGAGCCCATCTTTGTCAGCTCATCAACATATTTAAATCTATTGTCCCAAACACCCTCGGTGACAGTGCTCGTGCCTTCGGCAAGGCATAAGATTGTGGATATCTGAGGCTGCATATCTGTAGGAAATCCCGGATATGGCATGGTCTTTATATGTGTCCGCACGAGCGGATCCGTCCGCTGAACAATGACAGAGTCTTCAAGGTCAACCACAGTGACACCCATCTCTCTGAGTTTTTGAGAAATGCAATCGAGATGCTTGGGAATCACATCTTTGATCACAATACGTCCTCCGCATCCTGCAACGGCAGTCATGAAAGTGCCTGCCTCAATTTGGTCGGGTATGATGGAATAAAAGCCGCCTTTTAGACTCTCAACACCCCGGATTTTTATTGCGTTGGTTCCTGCGCCGCGAATATCTGCACCCATGGAATTTAAGAAGTTGGCCACATCAACAATATGCGGCTCTCTGGCTGCATTTTCTATAAATGTGACACCTTCTGCCAGCGCTGCACCCAACATTAAGTTTATGGTTGCTCCGACTGAAACAACGTCCAGATAAATCGTTGCGCCGCGGAGTCTTCCGGTAGTTTTTGTAGAGACTATTCCATTTTTCACGCTGACGTTTGCGCCCATCGCTGAAAATCCTTTGACATGTTGGTCAATCGGACGCACACCGCCGAAGTTGCATCCTCCGGGCATGGCTACGTCAGCTTTGCCGAATCTGCCCAGCAACGCTCCAATCAGATAATATGATGCTCTGATGCGCCGCATTTTGTCAAATGTGGCGTTTGATGTGCCAATATGGGTACAGTCTATATCTATTGTCCTTTTGTTCACCGCGTGAATCTTGGCACCCATCTCTTTGAGTATGCTCAGCAGCGTGTTTACATCAGAAATATCAGGCAGGTTCTCGATTCTACAAACGCCATCAACCATAAGAGCCGCCGGAATAATCGCCACTGCTGCGTTTTTTGCTCCGCTGATTTCTATCTCACCGTACAGTGGTTTGCCCCCATTTATGATATAATTTGTCACAGACTCACTCCTCAGTGTTCCATTTTCAAAACATTCACTCAAGCAATTCATGCTTTTACAGTTTTGATTAATATTACTACAAATTTGATACATTTGCAAGATTTTTTTAATTTTTTGTAACTGATTTGAGATGGTTGAGATACAACTCCGATGCAATATCAGATAAGTTATGATATCAATATTATTACTTTTTTGCGTTATATTTCTTGCAAATTCCCCATTTTCCTTGTATACTTTTTGTTGGGAATCGTGGATGTTTCCCTCTTTTCCCGATGCAAAACAAATTAAACGGCATCTGTAGCTTCCCGGTTACAGACGATCCGTGGAGGAATTATTTTTTATGTTGGAATTTAAAAAGCTTGAGTTATCGGATATTGATAAGGTCAAGCATTATTTCGGGTTTTCTACCAACAGGATTTGCGACAATTCAGTGGGTGCGGCGTTTATGTGGAGGGACTTTTTTTCAGTAGAATACGCCATTTACAACGACACAATCATATTCAAGTCAAAGGTTGTTTATAGCAATAATATCACTGCATTTTCATTCCCGCTCGGTAAGGATATCGTTGGTATCTTGGAAAAAGCTGTTGCATATTGCCGTCTGAACAATCTGCGCATTTCGTTTCATACCATCACAAGTGCAGAAATAGATCTGTTAGAAACCATATTCCCCGATTTTGAGGTATTTAAAGAGCCGGACTGGAGTGACTATGTTTATCATGTCGAGGATTTAAGAACCTTAAAAGGGCGTAAATATAACGGCCAGAGAAATCATATGAACTTTTTCAAAAAAAACTTTCCTGACTATGCTTTTAGGGAATTATCAGCGGACAATATTCCACAGGTCATGGATTTTTTTGTGCGATTAAGTTCTATCAATCTGGATACACCTGTTGCCAAAGAGGAGCATCATAAGGTCATTGAGGTTCTGGAAAACTATGATGCATACGGCTGTTTTGGCGGTGTGCTCACGGTTTCAGGTAAGGTCGTTGCTTTTGCCGTCGGGGAGAATATCAACGATGTGATGTTTGTGCACATCGAAAAGGGTGATATCCAATACAGGGGCGCTTATCAGATGATCAACAATGCGCTGATCAAGCATTTTGCGACTGATCAAATTAAATTTATTAACAGAGAAGAGGATGTCGGCGACCCGGGACTTCGCAATGCAAAAAGAGCTTATCATCCATGTGAGATTCTTGATAAATATATCTTTTTGGTAATGTAATTTGTATGATCTAAAGCTGCCGAGAGTCGAACCTCATCGACTCTCGGCATTTGGTGTTTTACGTAACAGTTTAGTATCAGATCGTTCACACAAAATTTGCTTTTAATCTTGACTATTTTATTGAATTTTTATACTCCATATTGTATTATTAATCGTCACTATACATAAAGATCGATGTGCTTTTTGTTAAATAGGCTTTGAAAATACGCAGCATACGTTTGGCTTTGGCACACATCTTGCATAATTATACTGATTTGGGGGAATTACTGTGTTGTCTGTTCGCAATAGAAAGACCGTGAGAACGATTTGTTTTATGCTCGTGCTGTGTATGCTTATTGCCTCAGTACCCGGATTCGCATTTTTGGTGGAGCAAGGATTTGAACCACCGGAAGTGGATATGCAACTTTTGCCGGATGAGGAGACGCTTTACCCTGAACCCTCGGTGTCGGAAATAGTGGATCAAGAATCCGGAGAGGATTATGCTGACTTTGATTGTGAAGATACCGCAAATCTTGACGGTTCCTCAACTACGCCTTGCGAAGATTTTGCAGATTTGCAAGAGGAAGATTGCGATGAAGTGGTTTCTGATGAAGTGCCCGGCGATTCTGATGAAATGCCTGTTGCACCGCCGGAGTACCTTCCGGTAGACTCCGATTGTGAGTACGCCCTCAATGATATGGTCATGCCTTTGGCGCTTTCAGGCGATTATGCAGAAAATGTCCTCATATTCTTCGCCGACGAAAGAGGAGAGCGTATCCCACATTGGTTGGGAAGTGTAACGCATAATGGTGTGCCGGTAGATATTCACTGGGTGACATTCTTTGGTTGGGAATATATGGTACCTATTGCGGTTGCCGGAGATGTTTTGATCGCCGATTTGAGAGCCTTTCACCCTGTCACGCATATTATCAGCCCTGCTGATATAGCCGCAGGCGAAATCACCATCATTATACCGGATGAATATCATATTCCTGCTAATACTTTCGAAGTATCAGTTTTTGGTGGATTTGTGTTTGAGACTATAGAGATGCTTGATAATGTTCCTAACGCAACGCTGACGCACAATGGTGTAAATGTAGACGTGCCCTTTGTTTACTATGAAATGTTGCCTTCAGGTCGTCCCTATGCACCGGGCTATTTCTTATTAACTGATGTGCAGGTGCGTATTGGTGATATATTTGTTGCACAAGCCCCCGGTTATTACCCCGTGACCGTAACTGTGGAGCATTGGCATTTCACTGATGACTTACACATTGATCTTGGGTTTCACGCAGGCGGGATAAGTATCATGCTGGAGGAGCGCTATCATGTTAATAACTTCACCGTGCATGTTGTGGATGAGGCCACGGGGCTTCCTGCACCTGATGTAACCTTATATCATATGGATTGGACCTTCTTTTCTTCGGAAGAGATTCCTCGAAATAGCGATGATACATTTACTCTTCCTCGCGTGATGGCGTGGGATCAACTCATCGTCAGACGCGAATACGGTGCGTATTATTTTTACATGCCGAGTCAAATGGTTGTTTCATACGATATAGCGGTGGGTGAAATCACCATTGTACTCCCCGGTGCCGCCATATCAGTGGCTCCGGGCAATCACATTGTGTTTCCACCTCAAGAGGTGGGTTATGAGTTGGGGCATAATAATTTGTGGCCGCAGCCTATAACGGTGACTAGCTCCGGTGGTTGGGTTACGGGTGCTATGATTGTAGCGCTGTCAGGTGCTCATGCAGATCGTTTTGTAATAAGTACCACAACATTACCGAGCTTAGTGCCTCATCATGGGCAGTATGGTTTGGGTTGGATAACTTTCACTATAGTTCCGGTAATGGGATTGCCTACAGGAACATATACCGCAACGATTACCGTTTCCAATGGTAATGGCATTTATGAACAAATTGACGTGAGTTTCACGGTGGGCATCCCAACTTGGGGCATTGCGTTGAATCCGGATGGCGATCATACTTTCCCGGCAGCGGAAGAGGGATACACAGCACAGACTGCACACAGTGTAACTGTAGCCAACACAGGCAATCAGCCAACCGGTGCATTGACTATTGAACTCAGCGGCACAAATGCGGATAGTTTCACACTGAGCCGCACTACAATACCTAGTCTGGAAGACATAGGCGAAATAGAGAGTTTCACCGTTGCGCCAAATACTGCACTTGCAGTGGGGACATACACTGCAACTGTGACGGTATCCGGCGGTGCGAATATCGCGGCGCAGACATTTAATGTGAGCTTCACAGTGACACCAGCGCCGATTACCCCAACTTGGGGCATTGCGCTGACTCCGAACAGCGATCACATCTTCCCATCTGCGCAAGAGGGATACACAGCACAAACTGCACACAGCGTAACCGTAGAGAATACCGGCAATCAGCCGACAGGTGCATTGACTATTGAACTCAGCGGCACAAATGCGGATAGCTTCACTCTGAGCCGCATGGTAATACTGAGCTTGGATGTCAGCGAGGCAGAGAGTTTCACCATTGTGCCGAATATCGCACTTGCTGTGGGTACATACACTGCAACT
>WQVH01000047.1 GCA_009781695.1 Oscillospiraceae bacterium | reverse complement strand
CTTTGTTCCGTCTGACTTCGTTAAAAAACCTTGAAAGACCAGTGGTATTCCCGCAGTTTTTTGCCTTGCCAGACGAAAAAAACTACCACAATCTTTGCAAACTTATTTCAAGAATGAAGTACTCGTATGTTTAAAGGATTTTCACATGCTAACATATGAGATCTATTGGTGTCAATTGTTTTCTCTTCATGTCATTTCAAATCTCGCCAATTTAACGTTACAGCGTGCAGTCCAAAAACACCGTAAGGCAGACCCATCCATTTTCCTCGCGTCTTTCCGCACATGTGAATCCATGCTTGAGTGCGATTTCCATTACTTCTTGTTCACGGTCTGTAATGATGCCGGATAAGATAAGTCTTCCATTGGGCTTGAGGCATTGGGATACTTGCGGCAAGAGCATGATGATGACATCGGCGATGATATTTGCGCAGATAATGTCATAGCTTTCGGTGACTGCGTCAATGAGGTTTCCGCAAATATATTTTGCCCTATCTGAGACATTGTTTCGCACGGCGTTGGCCGTTGCAATGTCCACTGCGGTTTGGTCTATATCTATACCCAATGCCGAATCGGCTCCAAGTAGGAGTGCGGCGATAGAGAGTATCCCGCTCCCACAGCCTATGTCCAGCACGGTCTTGCCTTTGGGCGCTATACTTTCGAGCATTTCAAGGCTGAGTTTCGTTGTTTCGTCTGTACCGGTGCCAAATGCCTGCCCCGGCTCTATGCGTAAGATTGTTTTGTCTTTAAATTCCTCGTTGTCCCAGGGCAAGCATATCATCAGCTTGTGTCCGACAGGGAAGGGTCTGAAGCTTTCTTTCCAAAGATTGTCCCAGTCTTCATTTTTTATATGCGAAACTTGGCATGTCAGTTTGCCCAGCGTTCCGGTTGGGTCAGATGCGCTGAGCGTCTTTAGCATTTCGTGGATTTCGTCCACGGTTTTTCGGCTTTGTTCGTTGTCGGGTAAGTATAGGGTGATGAATGTTTCGGCATCACGGAGTTTGGTCAGGTTCTTGTCAAAGTAATCCCATGCGCCGAATTTGCCTTCCAGCAGGCTGTCAAAGTCACCGGGGTCAGTGATCGTAAATGTGGGTTGTCCCAGTTCTTCCAGTGCAGCGCCCACGACATCTAGTCCGATTTGGGAGGTGTAGATATCAATTTTCGTCAGTGTCTGTTCTATTTGTTCCATACTTGCTATGTACCTCTCTCTTGCCTGTATTTTACTACGTATTGTTCATGTAATCAACCTTAGGCTACCAGAGGGCGTGGCTGTGGAATCTCTTTTTCCGTTACGCGCCTAATTTTCACTTGCGAATCAATAAGATTTGCTATAATATATTTTCTGCTGGTTCGTCCGGCAAAAAACAAAGCGATGTATCCGACAAAAGGGCGGAGCGTCAGCAGGAGGAAGCGTAATGAAAAACAACAGCGTAAACGTAGGCAAGATGGTACAATTGGCCATACTTGTCGCAATCATCGTCATCATGGCGTACACACCCCTTGGTTTTCTGATGATCGGGCCTGTGTCTATCACGTTCATGATGATACCGGTAGCTATTGCTGCCATTGTTATCGGTCCGGTCGGTGGTGCTATCGCAGGTGCAGTATTCGGGTTATCGGCGTTTTTGCGCGGATTTGGTCTGAGTCCGTTTGCTACCGCACTGATGAATATCAATCCTGTGTTCACTTTTATTCTTATGGTCATTCCGCGCGTATTGGCCGGTTTGATCCCCGGTCTTATTTATGTTGCGGTCAGCAAGAGAAAGAGCAAAACTGCCGCCGCAATGGCTGCAAGTCTTGCCGCTCCGATATGCAATACTGTGTTATTTGTCAGCACATTGTTCTTCTTGTTTGGTACAACGGACTATATCAGAGGGTTCGGCGATTCGGCATGGGCAATCATCGTGACACTTGTGGGTATCAATGGGCTGGTAGAGGCCGGCGTTGGTTTTGTTACCGGTAGTGCGGTCAGTCGTACGCTTGTTCATTTTTTCCCGGGGAGGGCGCGAAACAGAGCTGCTGAGCATAATGCAGGTTAGAATCGTATTGATATGGATTCAAATGTTTCAACTCATGCCCACGCGATCTCGCATTCGCTTGCAGATGCGGTGCGTTGCACCCGCTAGGCATTCATAGTTTCTTTAAGTTGCATCACGAAAAAGTGCGGTCGGAGATTTACACCGGCCGCACTTTTTGCTTATGATATGGTTATGAGCAAAATGGCATGGTTTGATGCGTCATTTTATCTCTGTGGTGAGGCCGCTTACGCAGGCACTACGAATCTTGCTTCAAGCGTTCTATTTGCTGTAGCGGCAAATGTCCATGTTGGATTTGAATTTTGCTGATTGCCGTTCTCGTACCAGCCAACAAATGTCCATCCTTCGAGTGGTGCGGCAATGAGCGTGACTTGTGCACCTTGGTTGAATAGGCCTCCACCTGTCGCATTACCTCCGGTGGCTGCGCTGACAGTGATCGTCCACTGGATTAGGCTAAATCTTGCTTCAAGTGTTCTATTGCTTGTGGCGACCAGTGTCAATGTTGCATCTGTGCTGACCCTTACGTTATTTTCATACCAACCAACAAACTGCCATCCATTGTTGGGTGATGCTACTATTGTGACACTTTCATTGTGGTTGACTTGTCCGCCGCCTGCTACAGTGCCGCCTGCATTGATAGCCACAGTGGGTGTGATGGTCCATTGTTGCGGCCCTTGGACAAATCGCGCCTGAAGTGTTCTGTTAGATGTGGCGTTAAATGACCATGTTGCATTGGTACTGACTCTCGTATTGCCTTCATACCAACCGACAAAGTTCCATCCGGTGTTGGGTGTGGCGACCAATGTGACTGTGTCATTTTGGTTAAATGTACCGCCGCCTGTTGCAGAGCCGCCGCCCGCTGTGGTCGTTGTGATCGTCCATTGGTTAAAGCGCGCTTGGAGTGTTCTGTTGGATGTGGCGTTAAATGTCCACGTTGCATTGTTACTTACTCTCGTGTTGCCTTCGTACCAGCCAACAAATACCCAGCCGCTGTTGGGTGTAGCGACCAGTGTGACGGATGCATTGTGTCCGAATGTGCCGCCGCCTGATGTGGTGCCGCCTGTGGTATGGGTCGTTGTGATCGTCCATTGTTGTGTTTGGACAAATCTTGCTTGAACCGTTCTGTTGGTTGCGGCGTTAAATGTCCATGTTGCATTTGAATTTACATGGACGTTATTCTCGTACCATCCCGAAAATGCCCATCCGGTGTTTGCTGTGGCACGCAGGGTTACATTTGTGCCAACGTTCACTGTACCACCGCCTGTCACCGTTCCTCCGGTGGTTGGTGATGCCAGTGTGGATATGGTTACTTGTTGGGGTGCTTGCGATGTAATTGTAACTGTGCTGGTTGCTGCGTTCCAATCCAGTGTGTAGCCGACGCTTTCGAGCACCAGTCTGAGTGGCAGCATTGTTCTGCCGCCTATGGTCTGAGCGGGAACGTCAAGTGTCCGGCTGACTGAGTTGGTTGTGAATGTGCTGCTGCCAATCGTGATCACAATCACGTCGTTGCCGCGCGTTAGGGTGACTTGTCTCGTTGTGGGGTTCCAGTCAACATTGAAGTTTAATTCTTCAAAAACGCCGCGAACAGGTACCAGTGTCCGTCCGTCTACGACTACCGGGTTTTGATCTGGGAAAGTAACTCTTTGTCCATTAATAAATACGGAAATAGGGGTATTTGCGGATGCGAGAACACTAGGGGCCAATGCTAGGAGCAAAACTAGGGCTAAAACTATTGATAGCATTTTTTTCATGTGTACGTCCCTCCAATTAAAATAAATCTTTTCTATTATAACATAGTTTACTCCATGTTGAAACGCTTTTTATTTTATTTGCTTGCGGGGATGGCTCGGTTGTTACACTTCGATTATAGCTCATACATATTGAATAAATCGTGCAAGTAGCACTGCCGCTTCGGCTCTGGTAATCGTATCATTGGGGTTAAGCCGTCCTTCGAATCCTCTTATCAGCCCATAATGCACTGCCCAATGCATAGATTCAACCGCCCATGAGCTTGTATCGTTAAAATCTAAGAACTCAGTACCTGCAACATCCGGAGCACTTACGTTTTTATACTTAAATTGAGCAAATCTAAATAGCAGCGTCACGGCTTGCGCTCTGCTGAGTTCTGCATCCGGGGCAAAGAGGTTGTTGCCGATACCGTACGCAATCCTATTTTCTGCCGCCCAATTCACTGCCTGACTGTACCACTTGCCATGCTGAACATCACTGAAAGTCTGCACAAATGCAATGCCCGGTTCACCCTCTATTCGGAAAAGCATGGTTACCAGCATGGCTCGGTTAGTTTTTCATTTGGGGCAAATATAGTGTCCGAAACACCCCGCATAATGCCGCGGCTCCACAGCACATCAATGTCCCGCTGCGCCCAATGACTCTGAGATATATCGACAAATGGAGCATGTCCGGTAGATGGTGTTGTCAAATCTGTTGTGTCATCCGATGCTTGCGGATCGTCCGGTACGACCGGAGGTGGAGCAAGTCCCGGTGCGGGGGGCGGCGCAGGAGCTGGGGCAGAGATCCCTCCATCACCGCTGCCGCTTCCGTTGCCACCACTGCCATTGCCGCTATTGCCGCCTGTCGGTGGTGCAATAACCACACCCGAATCTATATTATTTAAACTGCCATTGCCACTCATTGTACCGTTATTGTTGATGGTTCCTTCGTTGTTTATTGTGCCATCGTTGATGATTTCAGCGCCATTTTGATTGTTTATAGTGCCTGCTGGTTGATTGTTGATTACTCCGTTGGGGGTATTATTTATCGTGCCGCTATTACCTAAACTTCCCTCGTTTTTAATTGCGGCGCCATCACTGACAGTCAAAGTGACTCCCGCGCCCAATGTCAGCGTATCTCCACTGTATAATAACACATCACCTACAGCATTAACCGTAGCCGCACCGCCCGGACTTGTTACAATTTGCAGATTGCCACTAACTGTGCCTGAAATATCGATTACTTCACCCGATTTTACATACAACATGTTATTTGCACTATCGTATGTCCACAGTGGATCATTAGGGTCTGTGCCGCCCCATGCTCCGGATACTAAAGGCAGAACGATTGGCGCAATAATCGGCGTCGGATTTACCGTCACGGATGCCACATCAGAGGTCACCGAAGCAGTCACACTTCCGGTTGCACTGTTGTTTGTATTGGTCACAACAACGTAATAGTAAAATATACCTGTCGTAATCGTCGGTGCGAAAAATGCCGCACTTGTGCCGGTGCCGTCTGTAATTGCCGTACCGCCTGAGTTACTGTCAGATATATTTAAGTACCATTGGTATGATAATGTCCCGCCATCGCCTACGGATGAGGTAACAGATAATTGAGCAGTTTCACCTACATACACCGTTACGCTTTGCGGTTGTCCTGTGATTTCCGGAGTTTGCGCATCGATAAGACTGTTCACCACGACTGTATAAGATCTTGTGCGGCCGTCTACTGCTGTGACCGTGTAGGTCTGTGGATTTGTGAAGTCCTGTGCGATACCGGAGACCGGAGCAATACTCGCTCCGGTTGTGCCAATAGTTGGTGTTAAGTTTGTAACATCTGTGCCGCTCGGTACAGTGGCGGTAACCGTTCCGGCTTGGTCGTTTATTGTACCTGTCCAAGTAGTTGTGCCATCAGTCAGTGTAAAAGACGTAATTGCGTTCGTGTTGCTCAGTGGTGTACTCGTTTGCATATTGCTCTGCGGCCCTGCAACCGTTGAGCCTGTGTTAATCGCACGCACCATAAAGCTGTAATCGGTGCTGTATGTCAATCCGCTCCATGCATAGCTTGTCCCGGTGACATCCGTTTCGCTTGACCATGTCGTACCCCCATTGGTGGAGATATAGATACGATAACTCAAAGTGCCGCCACCGATGACTGCCGAATCTGTCCAGCTTAATGTGATAGATGATGCACCTTGCACGGCCGTCAGCGCTTGCGGCGCTGAGGATATCATCTTTATGCCGGGAGTGGTTGCCGTGCCACCATAACCTATATCCGCCCCGATGCTGCCCACACCGCCTGAGGCGCCTGTAGCGTTTACTGTGTAGGGGCTATAATATCCGGTGGTATGCGTTGTGTTTATATCAATAGATCCAATCGTACCCCCTGTGCCGGAGCCGCTTGCTCCGCCGGTGCCGATACCTGCACCACCACCTGCCGGATAGGTGCTATCTGTTGCGCCTGTGCCTCCTTGAGCAGTGACTTGTGCATCTCCAAAGATCGCAATAGCGTCCACAGCACCGCTACCGCCACCGCCCGGATTGCTTCCGCCGCCGCCGCCGCTGCCAATACCTGCACCGCCGCCGCTTGCGGCGGTAGTGCTATTTCCACCGCTTGCATTGATCATTGCGTTGCCGCCAATGGTGATGAGTCCTGAATCGCCGCCGGAAATGAGGTTCGTAGATACATAGCTGTTGTTTGCTCCCGATCCGCCAATTCCCGCTCCTGAACCGCAATCTCCATAACCCGTCGAAGAGTTTCCAAATGCTGTTACGTCACCTCCGGTGATGGTAATTGTACCGCCCCCACCACTCATCGTCCCCGCAGGGTTGCTGGAACCGCCGCCAATACCTGCACCGCCGAAACCGCCGCCGGTGGCGGTGACTGTTCCACCATTGATGATGACTGTGCCGTTATCGCTATTTTGTCCCCCGCCGATTCCTGCTCCATTGTTGCCACCATTTGCTGTGACCGTGCCACCATTGATGGTGATCGTACCGACACTAAAATCTGTACCGACACCTGTGCCGCCTTGAATACCGCCGCCAATTCCGGCTTGGCCATTGTATGCCCATGCATTCAATGCTCCGGTACCGGCAGTTTGACCCCAAATGGTGAGGCTGTTGCCAGAAGGTACGCTGATGCCGCCCCAATGCGTTCCGCCGGAGCTGTAATCGGCTGTCCACGTCGCCCCATCGGCAAGAATGAGGTGGACATCACCCTGAACCGTAGGGCGGTTTGTATTGGTTACATCGGCATCGACAACATACCAACTGGTAGTACCTGCAGTACCCAGTGGGATTCCATCAATACCGGTGGGAATATCGCTGATTGATGTTGCGTCAACATTTACGCTGTTGCCGCTCAGGTCTATATAGTAGGTTGTTGCACTTAGCGCTGTGATCCCCATAAATGTCGAAGTCATGTGGTCGGGCGTTGCCGAGCCATATATATCATCAATGACCATGTGCGCACTGTCTGCATCGAGTGCGTCTAAGAGGGCTTCCTCATCAGGGATTTCCGCTATAGTATGGTCTGTTGCCGTAGCGTGTATTCCCAATGCGATGATCAAGCTGAGGATCGTCAGTAAGCAAGTCGCTCTCTTCATAGTAGCCTCTCCCTTCAAACATTCCAAAACGAAAACTCTGTGGATTCTTCAATCTGTCGGTTATGTTCAAGTCGCTATGTTGCAATAGCTTTTTGTTTGCGTGTGAGGGGGATATGTTGTTTTTGGCGACCGTATATCTAATATATAATATATCACAGTTTTGGCTATGTCTCAACAAATAATTCTGTTTGATTCACCAATCTCGCGCATTATAAACTTGTCATTTTGTCACTTGGCGTGGTATGCTGTTTGTCTATGTATCATTCACACCATTAGGAGATTGTACAGATGTTTGAAGGTTTTTCTCAGCGGACGATTGATTTTATGTGGAATCTGAGGTTCAATAACAACAAGGAGTGGTTTGATGCGCATAAGGATGATTTTGTAAATGATTTTCAGTCTCCGATGAAGGCGTTAGGCCGGGAGGTCTATGAGCAAGTTTCGGCAGATTTTGAGGATCATGGCTTTATACATAAGGTTTCAAGAATATACAAAGATGCACGGCGGGTGCGAGATGGCGAGCCTTATCGTGCCAATCTGTGGTTTTCTATCGAGCGGCCTAGTGAGGAGTGGACTTCGACACCGGTTTTTTGGTTTGAACTTGCTCCTGAGCGTTGGAGTTATGGCTTGGGTTATTATAGCGCAAAGGCTGTAACCATGGCGAAACTGCGTGCACGCATAGATAAAAGCCCTAAGGCTTTTGAAAAATTGGTCGCTCCTTATGCTGCACAAAGTGAGTTTGCTTTAAGCGGAGAGGATTATAAGAGAAGAAAAGAATCGCCTACGGCGCTGACGGCAGATTGGTATAATAAAAAGTCCATATCTTTGATCAGCGAAAATCCCATTGGTGATGAACTTTTTTCGGCTGAGCTAAAGTGTCGTATTGTTGCGGGGTACGCTTTTTTGATGCCACTTTACGATTATTTTATTACTTTAGACTCTGACCCTGCACCTGACGAGAAGGTCAAATAAAAATTAAAAGGAGTATTAAAATCATGATTATTGCACCGGGAAAGACGCTTTTGCTTGTAGTGGGGATACTTTATGTTGTTTTCGGCAGCGGGGGTGCTATATCCGCAGCTGTAAACATTGCAGCCTCCGGTTATTGGGACAGAACTATGCCGATTGCCAGCGGTGCGTCTTGGAGTATCTATTACACGATTACGCTTATTGGGTCTGTGTTTTATATCTTTGTTGGCATTATGGGTATATCCAATCGCATGCGCCCGGAAAAAGCGTCTACGCTAAAGGTACTCGGCATTATAGATATTGTTTATAGGGTTGTAATTACTGTGCTTGTTTCTTTCGTGTTTTCAGCCATCTTTTCAAGCATTTTCGGTGTATTTTCCCCGGTCTCGACGGCCTTTATCTCCATAATCACTGTGTTTTCAGCGATTTTTGGGTTGCTGTTTGGTTTGGTTATGCCTGTATTGTACATCATCGGCGCACAGAAAAATCTCAAAGCGTATAGAGCCGCGCAGAGTGGTGAGGCGCAGTGGTAATTGAGACGAGCTACCCCAAACAGGCAGCCAACATATTACGCGGCTGCCTGTTTGAGGTTCTGCCCAGACGAATGTGTGCAACCTATCTAATATGAATGATGCACCCATTTGGGCAACTACCTCCATCTTCCGATAAGCAGCAATATGATCCCTGCGGCAAATTGACCTGCGCCAACAATGAGACTGGTTGTTCGCATCTGCAAGAGCAGACCATGTATGATCTCTCGATGCAGCGTGTCGCTGATAAACATTGACGCAATATACACTATGGATAAGCCGAGGAGTACAAACAGTATCCCGCTCAAGATTGCAGTTATACCCACACCGCGCAGGGCGATGCTTATGTGCCGCAGATTTATTAATATGACGCACATCAGTAAAAATATGCTAAACGCCGCCAGCGTAATCATCGTACTGGGCATGAGTATCCATCTGGCCGCTTCGAGATAATTCCCCAATTGTGACTCTATCTGGACAAGCGGCGGGATGTCTATGATGATACGCTCCGGAATTTCACTTTCTTCCAAAAACGTCTCTATTTCAGCAAGTATTTCATCTTCTATGGTGAGCCCGAATTCTTCTTCCACAAAAGGTGCATATGCTCTGATCAGTTGCAGAATTTCCTCTTGAGCAATTTCAATACTGGTCTGTCCTTGAATGAGTGCGTCAATTAGCTCATATGTGCCATGGGCAACAAAGTCTCTGACGATATCTCTGTCCATAAATTCGCTGATTGTTTCAGGTGTTACGCCCAGCGCTTCAATGACCTCTTCATCAATGATTTCGACAATGATCTCGTGAATTTCAAGTTCTTCAACCAACACTTGCGCATCAATGCCGAAAATCATATCTGCTATGGTTTGCTCACTAATGACATGTTGTATTATGCCTACTGCACTGGTTGCAACTATTGAGGCAAATAATATAATACACAGCAGAAATGTCAGTCCCGGGTATCCTTTAGACATATTGTTCCTCCAGATTGGTTATTTTAAAACAACGTTTTCTGAGCCGAGCATTTCGGTGAGTTCTTTTACAAAAGCTTCGTGTATGATGCATCTTGCGCCGAGTTTCTTCTTCGTGTCGTCAAAATAAATCACCATGCTCTGCCTTCCGGGAAACATCATGTGCACCAGCTTTAATCGCTTATATACAGGACTGTCTTCAGAGGGTAGCTTGATAAAAAGCGTTTGATTAAGCTTCTCATTTGCCGTCACTTTTTCTATTGTCTTCTCCGCTTTTATTGTCTCTTCCCCTACGCTGGTCACTGTTTCATCTTTTTGCAATATATTTTGTTCTTCACGTTGTTCTTCGGCTATTGCATTTTTGTGTTGTTGTATTACTGCCGGTTCTTCGTCTGCCGATGCCTGAATATCAGCTTCTAACCTTTGGACGCTCACGAGTTCTTCCGTTATGAGCCCGAGTGTGTCTACCACAATTTGCGGGGCGCGGTCGTCACGGAAGGACAGTCTGCCTTCAACAATCACCGGAGTGTCCGCTTGCATATATCCTCCCGAATCGTCAATGACACGCTGAAATGCAAGCAGTTCCATGCTGCCTGATCCGTCATCGACTTCCAGATAGGCCATCATGGTGTTATTACGTGTCATCTTAGTTTTAACGGATTCGATGACTCCGGCCATTGTGATCTTTTGTTTGTCTTTAAATCGGACATTTCCCTCTTCACGTGCGCAGTCGGTCAGTATATCACTGATCCTGATTGCTCCTGCGTTTTTGGCAACACCTCTAAACTCATCCATGGGGTGTCCCGATAGGTATATCCCGGTCACTTCCCGCTCCATGCGCATGAGCTCACTTTTTGAAAATTCTGCCACATCCGGCAATTCAATGCCGTTTATATTGTTTTCCTGAATCTCTCCTGACAATCCAAACAGGTCAATTTGTCCATCCACATTTTTTCGGCTTTGCTCGGCTATGCTATCAACCACGGTCTGGCACACCAGCATCAATTGCCTCCGGTTTGCGCCCATCCCATCGAAGCATCCGCATTTGATGAGACTTTCCAAGGCGCGTTTGTTTAAGTCGCCGCCGTACATGCGTCTGCAAAATTCTTCAAAATCTGTAAACCTTCCGTTTCGCTCACGCTCTGCCATGACTTCACCGATGAATCCGCGGCCTATGTTTTTTACCGCCACAAGCCCATATCTCAGGTCGCTGCCCGACACGGAAAACACTGCGTCCGACTCATTGATATCAGGCGGCAACAGTTCAATACCCATATCTCTACACGCTTCCGTGTACTCTGCCACCATAGCCAGTATGCCCAAAATAGAGCTAAATAACGCAGCCATATATTGGTGGGGAAAATGGCACTTGAGGTATGCCGTTTGGTAAGAGATCATCGCATAGGCTACTGCATGGGATTTATTAAAGGCATAGTTTGCAAATGCAAATATTTCATCATAAATGCTTGAGGCTACTGCCTTAGGCACGCCATTTGCAATGGCTCCGCATATATTGCGCTCCGGGTCTCCTTCAATAAATGCTTTTTTTTCACGCTCAATTTCAGAGAGCTTCTTTTTTGACATGGCACGGCGAATCATGTCGGCCTGACCGAGAGAAAAGCCGCCCATTTTGCGAAATATTTCAATAACTTGCTCTTGGTATACGATGCATCCATAGGTAACGGACAGTATCGGTTCAAGGCTCGGATGCTTGTATTTTATTTTGTTGGGATTTTTGCTGCATTCGAGAAATCGCGGTATGGAGTCCATCGGCCCCGGACGGTAGAGTGCAATGATCGCCGTAATGTCTTCAATGCTCTTCGGCCCTAATCCGACACATACACCGGTCATGCCTTGCGATTCAAGCTGGAAGACACCTGATGTCTTGCCCGCTGCCAACATGGCAAAAGTCGCTCCGTCATCTTCCGGGATTTTGTCTATGGAAAAGTCCGGGATTGTCTTGCGAATGTCTCTTACGGCGTCTTCTATAACGGTTAAGTTTCGCAGACCTAAGAAGTCCATCTTTAACAGCCCCAGTTCTTCTAAGGTGTTCATGGAGTATTGTGTGGCTATGGAGTCATCTTTTTTGGAGAGCGTGAGCGGAACGTATTCGCATACCGGGTTTTTGGTTATAACTACTCCGGCGGCGTGCGTTCCGGAGTCCTTGGGCATATCTTCTATGGCCAAGGCGGTGTCTATCACACGTTTTATTCTGGTGTCTGAGTCATATAGAGATAGTAAGTTCTTCGATGATTTGAGGGCATCTTTGATCTTTATATTCAGTACATTGGGTATCTCACTTGCGAGCTCATTTTCTTCGGCAAAGGTCAGTGCCAGCGCTTTCGAGACGCTGCGAATGGCATTTTTTGCTTTGAGTGAGTTAAATGTCACGATTTGGGCGACTCTGTCTGCGCCGTATTTTTGCTTGACATATTCTATGACTTCACCGCGCCGCCGCTCGCAAAAGTCGATGTCTATGTCGGGCATACTGATGCGTTCGGGGTTGAGAAATCGTTCAAAGTATAGGTTGTATTTAATCGGGTCAACGGTCGTGATGCCCAGGCAATATGATACTACACTGCCCGCAGCTGAGCCTCTTCCGGGACCAACAGGGATGCCTTTGCTCTTGGCATATGCGATAAAGTCGGCTACGATGAGGAAATATTCTGTAAATCCCATGTCGGCGATCATCGCAAGTTCGTAATCAAGCCGCACTGCGATGTCCTGCACGTCGTGCACATCGGGGGCATAGTGTTGCTCAAATCCTGCCGTACATAACTTTTTTAAATATGCTACCGGGCTGTGTGCGCCTTCCGGGAGCGTAAATTCCGGCAGGTGGTGTGTTCCGAAGTCGAAGTCAAGGTTGCACATATCCGCTATTTTCGCAGTGCAGTCAATGGCTTCTTGCTCATTGGGAAAAAGCACTTGCATTTCTGCTTCGGATTTTAGGTATAGTTCTTTGGATTCAAAGCGCATTCTGTCTGTATCGTTTACGGTTTTTCCGGTTTGTATGCACATCAGAACGTCTTGAATTTCTGCGCCGTCACGGTCTATATAGTGTGTGTCATTGGTTACAACTAGCGCAATGCCGGTTTCGCGATGGATTTTTCTCAGTCCGTCGTTTATTTCGGGCTGGCCGTCAAGTCCGTGGTTTTGCATTTCGAGGTAGAAGTTGTCTTTTCCGAAAATCTCTGATAGTTCCAGCGCTTTTGCTTTTGCTTCATTGTATCTTCCGGCTAAGATCAGCTTGGGTATTTCTCCCGATATGCAGGCGGAAAGGGCGATGAGTCCTGCGCTATGCGCTTTGAGTAAGTCCATGTCCACTCTGGGTTTTATATAAAAGCCTTCGGTAAATGATGCGCTGACAAGGCGGCAGAGGTTCTTGTATCCGATCTCGTCTTTGCAGAGCAAGACCAAGTGGTGGCGCTCCGAATCGAGGTCATATTCCATGTCAAATCTGGTGCGCTTGGCGACGTAGACTTCGCAGCCTATGATTGGCTTGATGTCTGCGCTTTTTGCTTCTTTGTAAAAGTTAACGGCGCCGTACATCACGCCGTGATCCGTTATCGCCACGCTGGTTTGGCCTAGTTTTTTTGCTTGCGCTACGAGGTCTCGGATGCGGCAAGCGCCATCAAGTAGGCTATATTCACTGTGTACGTGCAGGTGCACAAATGCCATTTTGTTGTCACAACCTTTGCTGAGTTTCATTCCATCGTCTGCTATTATACTTCATTTTTTCAAAAATTCAAAGTGCAAAGGTCTGCGGTTTACTCGCAAACTTATCTTGCATTCTTCGTTGTCACTTTGTATAATTCTTTTGCTAATGTAACGCATTATCAAATAATTCAAGAGAAAATATTAGGTGGTTGGCAATTAATATGCATTGGGAGGGTTACTTGTTATGAAAATCACAAAAAGACTTATCGTTCTCACGCTTATACTTTTGGTGCTGATTGCACCGGCTTCACTTATGGTATCTGCTCAGGCGCGCGTAACTGCAACTTCAAACAATACTACATGGGGTACCACCCATGTACAGGTGTGGGAAGGCACAGCTTTTCTGGATGCAACAGCACATAGTGGATTTGCGTTTGATTATTGGCGTGTAGTTTCCGGAAGTCCGGTCATCGCAGACATCTATTCATATGCTGTGCAATTTACAATACCACAAACCGGTAATGTAGAAGTTCAGGCAGTATTTCGCCCGATGGTCAATCCTGTCAGAATAAATATAAGCTCTAATCATGCCTATGGGCGTGTTTGGACTGAGTCGTCTGCTAGCATTGCCACTTTCGGAGCAGATCAGCCTTTTTGGATGGAATCCGGTATGACCGTGACCCTCCACTCACCTCTCCTTGATCCTGCAAGTGGATTGGTGTTCGTCGAGTGGATTGTTACCTCCGGTAATGTAACGATCACTCCCGATGCTGCGTGGGGTAGAGGGCGTGCAAATTTTATTGTGCCACAATCCGGCCCTGTGGAGATTCGCACCATATTTCGGGAGATGGTTAATCCTATAAATGTGTCCGTGAGCGCAAATAATCCGGTTTGGGGAGAGGCCAACGCTTCAGTCTCTGATGGAAACGCAAGCTTTCATCTGCTGTCTATTTCTCAATTAGAGCCGGGTGCATCTGTGCGGCTCATGGCATTTCCAAATCCCGGATTTGTGTTCGAGCGATGGGAAGTAGTTTCTGGCAATGTATCAATTATTAGGGAATCCGAATGGCATAGTGAGTCCTTTATCGTACCGCAGACAGGGCCGGTAGAAGTTCGAGCTATCTTTCGGGAAATGATTGATCCCATAACTGTGTCTGTGAGCGCAAACAACTCGGATTGGGGACGCGCCTACCTCTCTGTCGTGGATGGAGATAATGTAGGGCATCATGTGCTTCCTCATTATCAATTAGAGCCTGACACACAGGTGGCACTTTACGCATCTGCAAATCCCGGATTCGTATTTGAACGGTGGGAGGTCGTTTCGGGCAATGTAACGCTTACGCCACTTCCTGCATGGGGTTGGACTGCGGTCACTTTCGTCACACAACCGGCCGAATCCGTAGAGATTCGAGCCATATTCCGTGAAATGGCTAATCCAATAAATGTTTCCATGAGTCCAAACAATCTTGCATGGGGGTATACTTTCCTTTCCATTTTAGATGGAGAAAGTGTGAGCCCTATCTTCCGTTACCCATATTACTTGGAACCAAATACATATGTACTGATTCAGGCATTTGCAAATTACGGATTCACGTTTGATCGATGGGAAGTAATTTCGGGCAATGTAACGCTTACGCCATTTCTCACATGGGGTGATGGCTTTGTCACCTTTACCGTGCCGCAAACCGGCTCTGTGGAAATTCGTGCTATATTTACCGACACTGTTTCCGCAATGTTTGCCGATGTGTCGCGCGAGGCTTGGTATGCCGGGTATGTAGGAACTGTTACATCACAAGGATTACTGGTTGGGCTGGCTGACGGCCGCTTCGACCCGCATGGTGATATGACTCGCGCGATGTTTACTCAGGTCTTAGCAAATATGGAAGGCAGTATTGGTTTTCATACGGCTGATTTTAACGATGTTCCGCCCAATTCGTGGTTTTCTGCCGCTGTTGGCTGGGCTGCACACAGCGGGATCGTCAGCGGTGTCGGGAATAATAATTTTGAGCCAAACACTCCTGTAACGCGTGAGCAGGTGGCTGTTATGCTCGTCAATTATATTGAGTATAAAGGCTATATACTTCCGGCCGGACCGGCTGTCGTGTTCTCCGATGAGGCAAACATTTCCGATTGGGCGCGGGATTCGGTGCGGTCAATTCGGTCTGCCGGTATCATATCCGGGCGTCCTGATGGGCGTTTTGATCCGCAAGCTACGGTGACAAGGGCTGAGGTTGCGGCGATATTTTCCAGGTTACTTGGGGTAATATAACTGCATCATATGGTGCATGTCGAACGCTCATCAGCCTCGATACTTGATTAGCATGAATGAATATGAGGAAAAATGAAACTATGAGATTTATCGGTAATGTACTTTGGCTGATATTCGGTGGAATTGTTGAGGCGTTGTTGTGGTTTGTGATAGGGCTTCTTTTGTGCGTCACTATAATTGGTATTCCATTCGGAACGCAGTGCATGAAAATCGCCGGTTTTGTGCTGTGGCCGTTCGGGCGCGAGGTCATTGTGGGTGGTTTTGGTGTTATGGGTGCGCTTGGTAATATCATTTGGATTATTGTATGCGGGATCGTGTTGGCGGTTTCTCATTTGGCTTTTGCATTGATATTTTGTGTTACGATCATCGGTATTCCGTTTGGAATACAGCATTTTAAGATGGCGCAATTGTCACTGATTCCTTTCGGGGCGCAGATTCGGAGAATTCGCTAAAAATATATCACCACGGAGGATTTTATTTTGACTGTTACTTATGAAAGTATTCTGGCTAAAGAATTCAGTGCAAGGCCTGAACATATAAAAAATGTTATTTCACTGATTGACGAAGGCAATACCATTCCCTTTATCGCCCGATATCGCAAAGAGCTGCATGGCGCAATGGATGACCAAAAGCTGCGCGAGCTTGCTGACCGACTGCAATACCTGCGCAATCTTGACAAGCGTAAACAGGAAGTCACCGATTCAATTGAGTCACAAGACAAATTGACCGAAGAACTCATTGCGGCTATAGCTGCCGCACAAACCCTTTCCGCACTTGAAGATATTTACCGCCCATATAAGCAAAAACGTCGCACGCGTGCCACGGTCGCACGAGAACAAGGCTTAGAACCGCTCGCCGTGTGGCTTTTGGCACAAGAGCGAAGCTGCAAAGACCCACTTGAAGAGGCCGTCTCTTACATTGACGAAGAAAAAGGCATCCCCGATGCCGAAAGCTGCCTCAACGGAGCTTGCGACATCCTGGCTGAAGACTTTTCGGACGATGCTTCACTGCGTATAAAGCTTCGCCCACTACTGCTCCGCGATGCCGTCTTAAAATGCGAAAAAAACAAAGAAGGCAACCCTGTTTATGAAATGTATTATGATTTTGAAGAGCCGGTGAAGAAGCTTGCACATCATCGCGTGCTTGCCATCAACCGCGGAGAAAAAGAAGAAGCACTGAAAGTCACTCTGCTGGCTCCGGTTGATGCCGCTTTAAAAATCATGGATGACACAATCCTCATACCTCCCTACGACTCCCCTTGCACCGACTATGTTGCAAAAGCAATTGAAGATTCATGGAATAGACTTCTATTCCCATCTCTGGAGCGAGAACTGCGCACAAACCTTTCTGACGCTGCCCAAGAACAGGCCATAAAGATGTTTGCTTCCAATCTCAAACAACTGCTCATGCAACCACCAATCCGCGCGCACGTAATCCTTGCACTTGACCCGGCATATCGCACAGGATGCAAATGCGCCGTTATTGACGAAACCGGGCTTGTTCTGGACACAACAGTTGTTTACCCAACACCACCACAGCCCAGAATTGCCGAAGCCACGGCCGTTTTAAAAAAGCTGATTAGCAAACATAATGTCAGCGTTATCGCCATAGGAAACGGCACCGCATCTAAAGAAACTGAGATTTTCGTTGCCGAGCTG
>WQVH01000046.1 GCA_009781695.1 Oscillospiraceae bacterium | reverse complement strand
TTTGTTCCGTCTGACTTCGTTAAAAAACCTTGAAAGACCAGTGGTATTCCCGCAGTTTTTTGCCTTGCCAGACGAAAAAAACTACCACAATCTTTGCAAACTTATTTCAAGAATGAAGTACTAGGTAATGCTTACTGAACAAATTGCTCGCCCAAGGACATAAGACGAAGGACGAGGGCTGTTAACAGGGCTTGCCCCGAAGAAGCTTCGCAAACGGCGGGAGTCTTACTTCCCCCTCCCCCGAAGCGCACGGAAAAAATCCGTCAAAAGCACAGCACAATCATGAGCCAGCACACCACCGGTAACCTGCGTACTCTGCCCATAAGACTCCATAAAAAGATTAATCACACTACCGCAAGAACCTGTCAGCTCATCTTTCGCACCATAAAAAACCTTATGAATACGAGACATAATAATAGCACCTGCGCACATCGGACAAGGTTCAAGCGTAACGTAGAGCGAACAACCATCAAGCCGCCAATCACCAACAGCCCGGCACGCCTCACTGATTGCCTCAATTTCCGCATGAGCAATTGCGCAGTGTTCCTTCTCCCTGCGATTGCGGCCTCTGCCGATCACAGCACCATCAACATCGACAACAACACAACCGACCGGAGTCTCATCATCTCCCGCCGCCTCACGCGCCAGATCCAGCGCAAGATTCATATAAAACTCGTGATCCATAACCAAACCCACACGATCTAAGAAATTTTCTCTAATTTACTGATCACACCCATAAAATAATCCGGCAAATCACAACACAACGCAACACGCGCACCCGTCGAAGGATGCACAAACTCAAGTCGCCTTGCATGAAGACACTGGCTCGATTGCCCAAGCTCCGGCTTTTTCATCCCATATACCATATCCCCGAGCACCGGATGCCCAATATGAGCCAAATGCACACGAATTTGATGCGTACGCCCGGTCTCAAGCCGGCACTGAACATGCGTATAACCGGGATATCTAGCAATAACCTCATAATGCGTCACAGCAGGGCGGGACTGAATATCAGTAACCGCCATTTTCTTTCGATCGATCCGATGACGCCCGATCGGTGCACTGATTGTACCCGAATCATCCTTCAAACCACCGCGCACAACCGCATCATACACCCTCGTGAGCGTTCGATCACTCAACTGACCGGCCAGAGACAAATGCGCCTTATCATTTTTTGCCGCAAGAATAAGCCCCGAAGTATCCTTATCAATCCGATGCACAATCCCCGGACGCTTCACACCGCCGATACCGGAAAGGCTATCCCCGCAATGAAAGAGCAAAGCATTGACAAGCGTCCCATCAGGATGACCGGGCGCAGGATGCACCACCATACCACGCGGCTTATTGACCACGATCACATCATCATCCTCAAATACGATATCCAGTGCAATATCTTGCGGCAAAGCAAGGATATCCTCCGGATCATCTTGCAGGACAACATACTGTGCACCCGAAACCGTCCGATGATTTTTCCGAACAGCAACACCGCTGAGCGTTACCTGACCGCTTTCAATAAGCTTCTGAGCCGCACTTCTCGAAAGCTCAGGAATATGAGAAGCGAGGAACACATCAAGACGTTCCCCGCCATTTTCGCATAAAAGAGCTGTAGTATTCAAAAGACCGCTCCTAAACTTACAAATTATCGCTCATCCTCTTCGAACCCATACTCACGCAACATGGCATCCACATCAAGCTCTTCAACACCATCAAGCTCTAACTCAAGGGCGCTGAGCGCATCAAGTGTAGAAGTCTCGCCATGCAACTGCTCAGGCTCATCATAATACCCCTGCCAACCTGCCGGAGCAATAGGCGACACAGTTGCAGTGACCTGCGGCTCAAAAGCCGCACCATTATAAGCCGTATGATCTGAGGACGAACCAATATACGTCTCAAGATCGCCAAAGTCAGGCTCAGTATCCACCCGGTGCAAAACCGGATTTACAGGCACGTGTGCAGCCTGCTCATCATAACCGACAGTCTCATCACTGGCATACTCAAAAGCCTCATACGGATCAGGGTAGTCCTCTGTCAGCTCCTCGTCATCAGTCTCATAGTAATCTTCATCATCATCGCCGCCGACAAGCTCAAGCGCCTCTTTTTCTTCACGCGACTGCTTGACCGAAGCGGTGATAAAATGTATACAGAAAGTGATAAACCCTAACGTTATAAATATATCGGCAATGTTAAAAATCGCAAAGTTAACAAACAAAGTCCTAAACATATCAATAACATATCCGTAAAAAATCCGGTCAATAAGATTACCTACAGCACCGCCAAGTACCGCAGCAAGTCCTAACGTTCCCCAAAAACCCTCAGTATAGCGAAGCAAAATAAATACTAACACCAGACATGCAACAAAAGCAATCGCCGCAAGCAACCACCTTTGACCGGCCAATATGCTAAAAGCCGCGCCCGTATTTTGAAGATGCGTCAGTCCGATGACTCCGGGGATCAAATCCATATTATCATGCAGTGGAATCGCACGAACGACCCAGCGCTTAAAAAACTGATCTAAAACAACAACAAGTGCCGAAAATACAAATATAAGCATACCGTCTACCCCCCTGCGACTGCGTCAATACAGCGCAGACAAAGTTCCGGATGCGCATTATTTTTGCCGACATCACTATCTTGCTTCCAGCAACGCATACACTTTGGATTGGTGCTCGCCTTTACCGAAACGAAAACGCCCGGAAACTCTGTTCCCTCATAACCTGGTGCAGCGCCCTTGACTAAATGGACACCCGAGACAATAAACAATGTTCTCAAATCATGATCTGCAATCTCATCAAACGCCGCAGCGGCAGACTCATCAAGGAACAAAGTAACCTCAGCTTCGAGCGGCTTACCAACAATTTTCTCAGTACGCGCAAGCTCAATCGCCTTGTTGACATCCGTACGCAATCTCATCAGCTTATCCCAAACCGCATCTTGCTCAGAGGTGAAAACCCACTCAGAGACCGGCACCGGCATCGTGTTATACAAGACACTCCCGGCATCCGCATCCTTATGATGCGGCATGGCAGCCCATATTTCCTCTGTTGTAAATGCGAGCAGCGGCGCAAGCATCCGTACGAGTGCATCCAGAATGATATAGATCGTTGTCTGTGCACTCTTACGTGGGATGCCGTCAGTAATATCACAGTAGAGCCTATCCTTTATGATATCCAGATAGAAGTTGGACATATCCACAGTGCAGAAATTATGGACAGCATGATAAATCGTATGATACTCAAACCGCTCATAAGAAGCCCTGACACTGGTGATGAGCTTATTGAGTCGTGACAAAGCCCACCGATCAAGCTCCGGCATATCACCTAAAGCAACCGGGGCATCCGGATCAAAGCCATTGAGATTTCCTAAAATAAACCGCGAAGTATTTCGGATTTTCAGATAAATATCAGATAGCTGCTTAAGAATATCCTTTGATATTCTCGTATCCACCCTATAGTCAGTCGAGGCAACCCACAGACGCAATATATCCGCACCATAATCCTTGATGACCTCTTCGGGAGCGACGGCATTACCCAGCGACTTGTGCATCGCCTTGCCTTCACCGTCAACAGTCCAGCCATGCGTGATGATTCTTCTGTATGGCGCAACGCCATTGGTAGCTATGCTGGTGAGCATTGAAGACTGGAACCAACCGCGGTACTGATCGCCACCTTCGATGTAAAGATCAGCAGGAAAACTCAAATTGGGAAAATTGCCGGAGCTCAGGACATCCGCATGAGTTGAGCCGGAATCGAACCAACAATCCAGAGAATCTGAACCCTTAGTAAAACTTTTACCACTGCAATGCGGACAACCAAAGCCCTGAGGCAAAATATCGCCGGCATCCATCTCATACCAAGCGTTAGAGCCTTTATCGCCGAATAATTGCGCAACAACCTCGATCGTCTCAGGTGTGCACACCGGCTTTTCACAATCATTGCAATAAAAAACAGGAATAGGTAAGCCCCAGTGACGCTGACGGGAAATACACCAATCAGAACGCTCGATGAGCATAGACTTCATGCGCTCCATGCCCCATTCAGGAATCCACTTGATATGATCACAAGCCGAAACGGCTGAGGCTTTTAGCGCTTCAACAGAAGCAAACCACTGCTCAGTCGCACGGAAGATTATAGGATGTTTGCAACGCCAGCAATGCGGATAAGAATGGACAATATCCTCGGAGGCAAACAGCGCTCCGCTTGCCCTCAGATCTTCGATAATCTGAGCGCCGGCTTTAGAATAGAACATACCTGCATATTGCAGCGCATCCTCAGTCATAATACCCCGATCATCCACAGGGGTAAACATGGGAAGTTGCGGATACTTACGGCAGACATTAAAGTCATCTACACCGTGACCGGGCGCAGTATGAACACAACCGGTACCGGCCTCCACAGTGACATGATCGCCGAGGATCACCAGAGACTCACGATCATAAAATGGATGCTGCGCAGTAACCAGCTCAAGCTCCGAACCTTTGAGTTTCTTTAGAATTTCAAATTGATCAATTCCGGCCTCTTTAAAGACAGCCTTCGCCAGCTCAGCCGCAACGATATAAACCTTGCCATTTGCGCGGCATACCGCATATTCGATTTTCGGGCCGAGACAGATGGCCAGATTGCCGGGAAGAGTCCACGCAGTAGTTGTCCAAATCAGAATATTTGCATCTTCCGCACCCGGAACATCATCTAAGACACCTTTTGCATCTTTGATCTTAAAACTGACATAAATGGCGGTGCACGGATCTTCGGCATACTCTATTTCAGCCTCAGCAAGTGCCGTCTCATCATGCGGACACCAATACACAGGCTTGAGCCCCTTATAGATATACCCTTGCTCAAACATCTTGCCGAACACACGGACTTCCTCGGCTTCAAAATTCGGAGACATGGTAAGATATGGATGATCCCAATCGCCGATAACGCCCAGTCGCTTAAACTGTTCGCGCTGTCTGTCTACATAATCAGCAGCAAATGCACTGCAAGCATTGCGGAACTCAGGGATGGACATCTTCTTTCTGTCGAGCTTATTTTTCTTTATGATTGCGCTCTCAATAGGCATGCCGTGGTTATCCCAACCCGGAACATACGGCGCATAGAAGCCCGACATATTCTTTTCGCGGACAATAATATCTTTGAGGATCTTATTCATTGCCGTACCGATATGAATATCACCATTCGAAAATGGAGGGCCATCATGCAAAATATACGAAGGCTTACCCTTGTTTTTTTTCATCAAGGTTTCATATATTTTCTGTTCATAAAAACTCTTGAGTAATTCCGGTTCGCGCTTCGGAAGTCCGGCACGCATCGGAAATTCTGTTTTTGGTAAATTTATCGTAGAATTATAGTCCTGAGACATTGATTTCTCCTTTTTTAATAGTCAATTGCCGGACGTCCGCAGACCGCCCGGCACGATCAGGCACGAGGACGAGCCTAACCATCTATGTCGAAATTAGCGCCGAATTTCAAATCATCAAAATCAAATCGTGGTCTGGGCGTGGTTGTTGTAGATTCTTCCTCATGATCAATAGGCTCGCCATTTTCATCATATTCAACATGCTGATCATGGTCATTGTCATAGATAGGCTCAATCGACTCATGGTCAAGCATATCTTCCACGGAACTTTCAACTGTTTCCACAATCTGAGGCTCCTGAACAGGAAGCGGAGCGGGAGCGGGGGCAGGTGCAGGTTGCGCAGCCTCCGTGGCCACTGCACGTCTGGCTGTTTCTAACTTCGTCAAAAACGTCGAATGTTTCTGCATGATCGCTTGTGATAACTTGATGAATTTTGCAGTTTCTTTACTGGCGATGGCAAGCTTTGCATGCTCATCAGATACAAGTTTCTTCACCTCGGCAAGCTTCATCTTTGCCTCGGAACTCACATCTTTAAGAATAGCCTCCTTTTGCTTGTTGGCCTCAACGGTGATTTCTTCACCCATTTTTTGCGCAGTAAGCAACGCCATTCTCATCGCATCCTCAGTGGAACGATATTCTTCAACTTTTTCAACAAGCACCTTGAGTTTGCCCTTTAATATGGCATTTTCCTTATATAGGGCAGCATAATCTACAGAGAGTGACTCAAGGAAATCATCGACCTCTGTCATGTCATATCCGCCAAAAACGGCCTTTACAAATACTTTATCAGTAATTTCCTGCGGTGTGAGCATTTACTCTTCATCCTTTCGGCTTATCGAAATATAGGCTTTTGCGATTTGCTAAAAATACAAGCCATTATGTTCAAGCTCATCAATCAAGTCACCCAGAAGATCAACACTGTAAGGTGTGATGAGATATGTATTGACGGCGACTTTTTTGATTTTTCCATCTTGTGCGTAAGCCACGCCGCTCAAAAAGTCCACCAGACGGCGGGCGATGTCCTTATTGGTTTGCTCCAGATTTAAGACAACAGTACGCCTTTCACGCAGATGATCTGCGATTTCAGCGGCTGTTTCAAATTTCTCAGGCTTAACCAGCACAACCTGTAATTGCGCCGTAGCATGAATATTGACCACTTTATTGCTGGACGCACTTCTCGGCTCGCCGAACTCACCATACGAGCTTCTGGCCTGAGCAGCAGTCTTGGGAGGCGGCGGCAAGTCATCCGACTTTCTCGGCTCAAATTCCTCAAAATCGTCCTCGTCGTCATAAGGCTTGGTCAGTTTTTTCAGTTCATTAAACAATCCCAATTTCTTAAATCCCCCTTAATACATATCCTGATCTTTATCAGGCACGTGTTTTAGCGTAATCCGAAGATGGCAGAGCCTATCCTGATCATATTTGATCCCGCTCGGATCGCATCAGCATAACTGTCGCTCATGCCCATTGATAATAGTCGCACAGCGGTATTATCATATTTTTTTGCCTTAATGTCAACAAAAAGCTTCATCATTGCGTCAAAATAGTTACAATTTCTTTCAATTTCGTCACAAAAAGGCGGAATTGCCATGAGACCCAATGCAAATACACCCTCAGTTTGTGCAATGAGGCCGAACACATCATCGAGCGCTTCCGGCAAGATTCCTGACTTTTGAGATTCTCTTCCGATATTGACCTCGATCAGTATATTCTGTACGATCCCAAGTGACATCGCTTTTTTACCGATCAGCTCAATCAGAGCTGTGGAATCAACAGACTCAATCAGATCGCAAACTCCAACAATTTGCCGCACCTTATTTGACTGCAAGGTACCGATAAAATGCAGCGGAGCACCTACGTACGCATATTGTGTATGCTTGGCCAACATCTCCTGAACACGATTTTCGCCGACAGCATCCACCCCGGAGAGGATTGCCTGCTGCACCTCATCTGCAGTTCGTGTCTTGGATGCTGCGACCAGCGTGATATCTTCCGGCTTGCGCCCGGAAAGCACCGCAAGCGTTGCAACCTCATCACGAATGCGCTTTATATTATCTGAAATGTTACTATTCAAGCTAAACCTCCTGTGAAAAACAAGGATCGTTATTCCAAGAGAGTATACCACAAAACATGAAACAAGACCAAGGTACTTTATGCGCAAAGACACACTTTAATGAGCCTCATCAACCGACATCACAGATACGCAACAATTACTTTCAAAATTTATGCATGACATTGAGTCTGTTATGTGATACGATGTGCTGTGCGCTGTCGCAAAACGTCGGGAGGATGCTTATCAATGATGTACGTTAGCATGAAGAGAAATTGGGGGAAATGGATTCCGCTCATCGCAATACCTGTCTTACTTATTATCTGTTATTTCTTGTGGACATTTATATCACCGGCTGACGCCGCACCGCAGCATATCAGCAGGCTGATTCCGGGATTTCCCATAGTTGCAACGATGGGGAGTTATCTTTCGCTTTTCTTTATTCATATGGCACTATTCTTTGTACTGCGAAGCTACAAAGCCAATCTGCTGTTCTCGCTGGCTTGCCTCGTGTGGCTCTTGAGCACAGGAATGCAAATGTTCGATATGTTTCCATCCGGAGACCTGCACACCCGACTGATGTTATTTCTGCGCCCGGAATATCTCGCCATACCGATTACCGGGATTTTGCTCATCAACGTAGCCTGCAAGATATTCCCGAATATTTTTAAAAAATGGTTTATGCACACCTTTGTTGCACTCATGGCGGCTTTTGCCCTAGTGTTTCTGATATTCGATGAAACAATCATATCACGCGCTATAATTATCTGCTATGGCGTGTTGGGTGCGGCTGCGCTATGCATGATCTTTATGCTTGCCCTAAAACTCAGAAAACTTTCTCTTGAGCGGATAACCTTTCTGGTCGGATTTGCCGTCCTACTGTTCGGTGCGCTCTGCCTCGCATTGGGGAACACCGATGACAGCATCTGTGCACTCGTTGCGTTTTTTACCTATAATCATATGCTGCTGTTTTTCCTTTTGACATCGGCATCACTTTTATTTGGCACATATCGAGAGACACTGGATGCCAATGCCGAGAACCAACGGCTTGCCGCCCAAGAACTCATCGCTGAAAGCCAGCTTGACTTTCAACGTGAGCAATTTTCACGTCTCATGGAAAATGTAGAAGCCACAAAAATAATGAGACATGACATGAAACATCATCTGGCCGTAATCAGCGAATATGTACAAGCGGACAACATGTCAGGCATAAAAGGATATTTAGAGGGCATGGAATATGGACTAAACGCCTCAAGAGGCAAACATTTTTGTGATAACTATGCAGTGAATGCTATTGTCTCGCATTATTTGGGCGCGGCGGAACGCAATGATGTGCAAGTCAAGGTGAAGCTCACCGTTCCGACTGAAACAGGTTGTGTCAAAGAAAGTGATCTATGTGTGATTGTTGGTAACCTGCTCGAAAATGCCGTGGATGCGTGTAAAGGTGTCAAAGACGGAAATAAGTTTATTCGATTTTTCAGCTATGTTTCGGACAACACCATTACATTTACTGTAGAGAACAGCTTTGGCGGTGACTTAGACGAGGAAGATGGCGTGTTCCATTCAACCAAACATGATGGAGAAGGTATCGGACTTTATTCTGTTGCGTCTGTGACAGAAAAATATGACGGTGCGGCGCGGTTTGAAGCTAGGGATAATGTTTTTTATTCTCATGCGTATGTCGATATGGGGGCGTTTTGATCCATGAAGCTACTGGCTATAGATGGAAACAGTCTGGTTAATCGTGCATTTTATGGGGTACGTCACCTTTCTGCAAGTGACGGAACGCCCACAAATGCAGTTTACGGCTTTATTTCGATACTGCAAAAGTTGATCGGCGAAGACCCTCCGGACGCACTCTGTGTGACATTTGACACACCTGTGCCGACATTCAGGCATGAACAATACGATGGATATAAGGCGACACGCAGCGAGATGCCCGGTGAGTTGGCGGTTCAAATGCCCATACTCAAGGACGTTCTGGATGCGATGAATATCCGCCGATACGAACTCGCAGGCTGGGAAGCGGACGATCTGCTCGGTGCCATTGCGAAAAATTGCGAAGCTGAAAATTGGGCATGTACGATCGTCACCGGTGACAAAGACTCCCTGCAATTGGTCTCTGAGCACACGATCATCAAGAATGTAAAGACCAAAATGGGACAAACCGAAACCAAGGTGTATACTCCCGATACGTTTATAGAAGAATACGGCTTTGAACCTGCGCTGATGATTGACCTTAAGGCATTGATGGGCGATTCATCGGATAATATACCGGGCGTTGCAGGTGTGGGTGAAAAAACCGCGCTGGATTTAATCCGCCGATTTGGTAAAATTGAGAACATCTTTGACCATCTGGATACGCTGGATATAAAGGACGCTGTACGGAAGAAGCTTGAGGCAGGCCGTGAGCGTGCATTTTTGTCCTATGAACTGGCAACCATCCAATGTGATGTTCCGCTGGAAATCATACCCACTGATAGCCTGCGCAAGAGTCCCGACAATGACAAGCTTTATGCGCTATTTAAGCGGCTGGGCTTTTCCCGGTTTATTAAAGATTTTGGTTTAGTGCCATCTGAGGCCTTTAGCTCTGAGACAATCAAGGCTCCGGATACTAAGGAAGTCACTTCGGCAAGTGACTGTGATAAGCTGCTGGATTTAATGCGCACAGCGCCATATGCCGCAGTTCAAATTGATGCCGAATTTTTTGACAGTGTCGCTGTGGCAGTGGTCGAAAATCAAGAAGAAAATAGCAGCAACACAGGCAATGCAAATACCGTCAGTGCCAATAACATCGGTGTATACACACTGCGCAAGGGGATAACCGATGGCTTTGATGAGGCGCTTGCCTTTATCTTGAGTGCCTGTGTTCAAAAGATTGGGCATGATGTTAAAGACATGATGCGCACTTGCCTTGAGCGCGGACTGACCACTGACGGTTGGATTTTTGACACAGCGCTTGCAGCTTATTTTATTTCGCCGACAGACAGTCACTACTCAATTGAGCGGATTTCTGAACGCTACTGTGGATTTGCACTTACAAAAGATTCCGAAGAAAATGGACAGATGTCCCTGATGTCCGATGATAAAAAGTCACTGGGCAGTGAGGCTTTTGCAATGGTGTTGCTCTATGATGCGCTAAGCACAAAGCTCAAGGAGCTTAAGCTGGAGGATATCGGTGCTGAGCTGTTGCCTCCATCTCAGTTCGACGGCAGCCGTCCTTATAGAGGCTTATATGAAGATGTCGATATGCCGCTGTGTGATGTTTTAGCCCAGACGGAATATGCGGGCTTCTTGGTGGATAAAGAGGCGCTTATAGAATTTGGCAAAACACTTGCCGAGCGTATTCTCGTTAGTGAGACACAGATTTATGCACAGGCGGGCGAGACGTTTAATATCAACTCACCAAAGCAATTGGGCTCAATTCTTTTTGAGAAGCTGATGTTACCTGCGCCTAAAAAGACAAAGACAGGTTATTCAACCAATATAGAAGTGCTCGACAGCTTAACCGGGAAGCACCCCATTATTGCACATATAAAGGACTACCGAGAGCTGACCAAGCTCAAATCAACTTATGCGGATGGACTTTTAAAGGTCATCATGCCGAATGGGCGCATACACACCCACTTTGGGATGACTGTTACAGCAACCGGCAGACTGTCTTCTACAGAGCCGAATTTGCAGAACATTCCGGTGCGAAAGGCCATTGGCGGTGAGCTGCGCAAGATGTTTGTCGCAGGAGAGGGCATGGTTCTGGTCGGTGCGGATTATTCTCAAATAGAGCTTCGGCTTCTGGCTCATATTTCGGGGGATTCGGTGATGATTGCCGCTTTTGAGCGGGAAGATGATATACATGCGGTTACGGCATCACAAGTGTTCAGAGTGCCTTTGGAAGAGGTCACTGCTGAGCAGCGCTTTCGAGCCAAAGCGGTTAATTTCGGCATCGTGTATGGTATATCTGCGTTTTCATTGGCTAATGACATTGGTGTTTTTCAAAATGAAGCGAAAAACTATATCGACAGATATCTCGAAAATTATGCCGGTGTACGCAATTATATGAGCGAAATCGTTAAGCGCGCCAAGGCACTCGGTTATGTTGAGACACTGTTTGGCCGCCGCCGCTATTTGCCTGAGCTTAAATCTGCGAACTTTAACATGCGGTCATTTGGTGAGCGGGTGGCTTTGAATATGCCCATACAGGGTACGGCGGCAGATATCATTAAGATAGCGATGATTAACGTCTCACGCAGACTTAAATCAGAGGGACTTGAAGGTAAGCTTATTTTGCAGGTTCACGATGAGCTGATCGTGGAATGTCCCGAATGTGAAGCGGATTTGGTTGGTGCGCTCTTGCGTGAGGAGATGGAAGGGTCTGCCCATCTGTCTGTGCCTCTGATTGCGGATACGCATGTGGGCAAAAGCTGGTACGACGTGAAGTAAGAGACCACTACACTAGCTATTTACCCCGGTAAAACCGATGGGAGTTCGACTCCCGGCAGCTTAACAAGCGTCGAAACGCTGTACCCATTGAACTGTAACCAAGTCTACAGCGTTATTATTTGCATTGAAAGGGTATTGGCTTTGCTTATTATAGATGCTGCGACAAGCGATGATGCTTTAAGATTGCTTGAAATTGAGCAGGAGTCTATTCTCCCGCCATGGACTCATGAGTCATTGCTTTCGGAAATATGTAATAAAGACACATTTTTTGCGGTTGCACGATGCTTAAATGACGGTGATCAAAAGTCAAAAGATAGCGCAGCGCAATATGATATCAGGGCGGCCAAGACGGCCGCCCACTTTCGGATAGGCATTATCGGATTTGTTGTTTTGCGCAAGATGGGCGATGATGGCGAGCTTTTACAGATTGCTGTGGATAAAGATGCCCGGCGTGCCGGTTTAGCGGATATGCTCATGGGCAAAGCCCTACAATATGCGAGAAATCATAGACTTCAATCTATCTTTATAGAGGTGCGCCGAAGCAACATGGCTGCGATTGCCTTGTATGAAAAACATGGGGCAAGCGCCTTGCGGATACGCAAGGACTACTATACTGATCCTGTAGAGGATGCTATAATGATGAGGATAACGACTAAGGAATATTCATAAACCTTACTAACCGCATGTCGCTCATTGATGCGCTGCAAAAATATTTTTGTTTTCTTGGCGGCAATCAATAATAGCGTCAATATAAACATTGTCGTTCTCAATAAGAAACAAAGCTTTATATCTCCCATAGAAAATGCACTTTCGGTATGTTTTTTGTGGTATACCTAGAGCGTCAAATTCATCCGCAAAAGGAAATTGATTTGGGTCTTTAGCGAGTTTGTTTTTAGCTTTTTTAAAATCTGATACAAGCTTACGTGCTGCGGGAGGGCTTACATTAGCAAGGAACTTGGTATGTGAAAGCAGCATGGTGTCGGCATGTCTAGCCAGTCTAACGCGATACATCTTTGGCTTTATACGTTGCAGCGCTTTCTGCAACGATGCGCTCCATATCACTTGCAACACTGTCTGCAGTTCTGCCTGCATAACCATTTATGCGCATGGCCTTTGCAAAAGCCAGCTCTTCAATAGGTGCACTTTGCTTGTTTAGTGTCATTGACAGTGGGACGGCCTGTTCACGGACAATTTGCTTAAAGAACATATTGACAGCTACCGTCATATTTAGCCCAAATTGTTCTAACACATTTTCTGTTTGTTCCTTTAATGCAGAGTCCATTCTTATGCTAATGCTTGTATTTTTTGCCATTGTGAATCCCCCTCATAGATTTTTATTGCATATACATTGTAATTCATTGCGCAGCTTTTGTCAAGTTGTGGGCGTGAAAAAGGAGACATTTATGATCATTTTAGCAATTGAAACATCATGTGACGAAACCGCAGCGGCAGTGGTTAAAAATGGGCGTGACGTGCTGTCCGGAGAGGTCTTTTCACAGGCCGATATGCACGCAATCTATGGCGGCGTTGTGCCGGAAATTGCATCACGCAACCATGCCGCAACCATAGGGAAACTGACAGAACTTGCGATCGAAAACGCCGGTATTTCTAAGTCGGATATTGACGCTATTGCAGTAACCTATGCACCGGGACTCATCGGTGCGCTCCTTGTCGGCGTCAACTTTGCAAAAGGACTTGCACTGGCTTTGGATGTGCCGCTCATACCTGTGCACCACCTACGCGGGCATATCGCTGCCAACTATATCGCATTTCCGGAACTGGAGCCGCCTTTTCTATGCATGATTGTTTCAGGCGGCAGTAGTCTGATCGCTGATGTACAAAGCTATACAGATATTAAAATTATCGGACGCTCCAGAGATGATGCCGCCGGAGAATGCTTTGACAAGGCCGCGCGTGTACTGGATTTGGGTTATCCGGGCGGCCCGGCGCTTGATCAACTTGCAAAATCCGGGGACAAAACGCTCTTTGCATTGCCACGTCCAATGATTGATGGTCATCCTTATGACATGTCTTTTTCCGGACTTAAGACTGCGGTTGTAAATATCGTCCACAATGCAGAGCAGAAAGGGTTAGCCCTTGATAAAGCCTCGCTTGCTGCCTCGTTTTCTGCTGCGGTCAGCGACATTCTTGTTCCGAGAGTTGTGACAGCTGCTAAAGAATTTGGACATAAAAAAATCGCCATAGCCGGTGGCGTAGCCGCCAATTCACAAATCCGCACAGACATTCTAAATGCTGCGCAGCAGCATGGGTTTGAGCTGTACATTCCACCGCTTGACCTGTGCGGAGACAACGCTCAGATGATCGGCTGCCAAGGATATTATGAATATCTGGCGGGTGCTCGTGCCGGGATGGAGCTCAACGCCTTTGCGACGATGGATGTGGGATAGAGCCGCTATCTATAATTTTATGCACAACATCTTTTTCAAACGCCTTTGTTCAAAATATCATATATGAGCGTCATATCAAGGATGCCGCGCCCTACGAGAAGCGGTGGATGCATAGAAATTGCACAATTTACTTGTAAAAGTGCCTTGACAAACAAACAAGATTTGACTAAACTAAAATCATGATTTAGAATAGTCAGAGGATTGGGCTATGTATATAAAACGCGCAGTTGAAGATTCTGTTTTGAAAATATCAAGAACGTTTCCTGTTTTGCTGGTGACAGGGCCGAGGCAAGTGGGGAAAACTACTTTGTTAAAGCACCTCTCAGAAGCATCGCGTAACTATGTAACGCTGGATGATCCGGATGTTCGCCGCATGGCAAAAACAGATCCGGCATTGTTTATGCAACGATTCACCCCACCAATCCTGATCGATGAAATCCAATATGCCCCTGAAATTCTTCCCTATATCAAGATGAGTGTGGACAACTCGGGAAAAATGGGAGACTTCTGGCTCACAGGCTCTCAGGCGTTTCATATGATGAAAAATGTCAGTGAATCGCTTGCCGGACGCATCGGTATTGTAAACTTGTTAGGGCTATCGGCAAATGAAATAGACGGCATTGCTTCCGAGCCTTTTACCACATCCCCGGAGCGACTGATGCGCCGATTAAAGCAGACACGCAGAATCGGCTTGAATGAACTTTATGAAAGAATATTCCGTGGTGCATTCCCTGTACTATACAGAGCAAGTAATCCTCCTGATTTAGCTGAATTCTACCGTGCCTATATCAATACGTATTTGCAAAGAGATATAAGAGACTTGTCACAAGTTGCAGATGAATCAACATTTTACAACTTTATGATCATTGCAGCGGCGCGCACAGCAAAACCGGTTATCTATGAGGAAATGGCAAAAGAAGCAGGGGTCAGTGCGCCCACGGTGAAAAAGTGGATATCTATTTTAATCTCCTCAGGGATTGTTGCGCTGGTGCAACAATATCACAACAATGTGCTCAAGCGTGTGACCAAAATGCCATTGCTGCATTTCTTAGATACAGGGCTCTGTGCGTATCTGTTAAAATGGGGAACCCCGGAAACTTTAGAGCGGGGCGCCATGTCCGGAGCGTTCTTTGAAAGTTGGGTGTTTTCAGAGATTTATAAGAGTTACTTGAATGCGGGCAAAGACGTACCGGTATATTATTATCGCGATAAGGAAAAGCGCGAAATAGATTTATTGCTATACGAAAGCGGCACATTGTACCCCATTGAAATCAAAAAAGCTGCTTCCCCCGGGAGCGAATCAGTTAAGCATTTTGCGGTGCTCAATCCTGTCATGGAGCCGGAGCGCTTTGATGTGTTGGCGCAGTATAAAACAGAAATCGGAAATGGTGCTGTGATTTGCATGGCAAGTGATTTGCTGCCGATAGATCAAAAGAACTGGATTGTTCCGGCATGGCTCGTATAGCGGTTCGGAAAGAGGAAAGAGGAGAGTTGAAATGAGTGATCACTGGTCACAGGTCTCTATAAGTTCAAGCATTCGTCACTGATGTTGTTGCGAGTACATGAAGCAATCCGATCCTTATTTTCGTTCTTCGTCTCTCGCTTTTCCTTTTTATCAGTCGCCTTGGCGACTGAGTTGATGTGCTTGTCGCAACGCATTGTTTTGAATGGTTGGAAATTGTTGCAAACTGCCGGCTGAAATAGTTGCAAATCACCGGCTGAAATAGTTGCATTTTGCCGGTTGGCGTAATATAATACCTGCGACCGAGCAGGGAGGTCAACATGAAATACCAAAAAAGGATTATGGATAAAGTGCTTGCCGAGCGGCTTGGCAGCTCCGGAGCAGTCCTTATTGAAGGCACAAAAGGCTGCGGAAAAACCGAGATGGCGAAACAAGTGGCGCGTAGCATTGCGCACTTTGATACGGATAAGCAAATAGAAATCAAAATGGGGATAGACCCCCATCTCGTTCTCGCGGGAGAAAATCCGCGCCTACTTGACGAGTGGCAAACCCATCCCGAGATATGGAACTATGTACGCCGTGAAGTAGATGAGCAAAAAAAGAAAGGGCAGTTCATTTTGACCGGTTCGGCCACGCCGGATGATGACACCAGACGGCACTCCGGTGCAGGCAGATTTTCGGTGATACGCATGCGCCCCATGTCCTTATATGAAAAAGGCTGGTCAACAGGAGCAGTAAGCCTTACAGCGCTCTTGACAGGCGAAAGGCCGCAATCAGAGGAAGTGAAATTTGATTTAGGCGAGTTTGCTGAAAAAATCACACTCGGCGGGTGGCCGGGTCTCATCGGCGAAAGTGCGGCAGAAGGATTGCGCTTTGTCCGCGACTACGTTTCTATGATTGCAGAAGTGGACATCAGCCGCGTGTCGGAGATGCGGCGCGACCCATATAAGGTGACACGCTTGCTGCAATCAATCGCTAGAAATATTTCTACCGAAGCCACCGTAGCCGTGCTTGCTAAAGATACAGGCGGAAGCGACAGTGGATTAAATACCGATACTGTCTCGGAATATCTTGCCGTCCTTGAACGGCTCATCGCAGTAGATAATCTATTGGCTTGGAACACGCACATAAGGTCAGCTGATAGACTCAGAAAAGCGCCCAAACGACACTTCGCGGATCCCTCAATGGCGGTAGGAGCTTTGGGTTTATCTGTTGATAAAATGATAACAGACTTGAACTACTTCGGATTGCTGTTTGAGTCGCTTGTAATTAGAGACTTAAAAATATATGCAGAGGCCTTGGACGCAAGCCTGTACCACTACCGTGACTCAAGAGGCTTAGAAATTGATGCAATTTTGGAATATGCCGATGGAACATGGGGTGCATTTGAAGTTAAACTGGGCATTGGTGCAGCGGACGAGGCTGCAAAGAACCTACTGAAATTTGCAGATAAAATTGATACGGATAAAATGAAGCCACCGGCAACACTGACGGTCATCACCGGCAATGGTTTTGCGCATTGCAGACCTGATGGTGTACATGTCGTGCCGATTTCAACATTGACGGTGTAGTGCGGGCACAGACAGCTTTAAACCCATATCGCCGAAGATGACTAAAACGAACGGTAAGGGATGATGACCATGAAAAAATATTTTCTAAGAATAATAATATTAGCCATGGTGGTACTTAGCATATCTATTTTAGCATCATGCGGAGATGATGTAGAAATCATAGAAATATCCGGATTTCCACGAGTGCTTTTCAGTATTGATGAACTGACGTACAGTGCGACGGACGTGTTAA
>WQVH01000045.1 GCA_009781695.1 Oscillospiraceae bacterium | reverse complement strand
GTTTTATTTTTTCGTCTTGCAAGGCGAAAAAGCGCAGGAATGCCATTGGCCTTTCAAGTTTTTTCAACGCAGCAAGCCGGAAAAAGAGAATGTAAGAATATGCTGATTATCAGTGATACACTAAACTAGTACTCCATTCTTGAAATAACTCGCAAGGGAGCTAAGATGGCGTTGGAAAAAATATGTGTTCGATAAATTCATCATTAAAGACTTTGCTTGTGGACAGTTCAATATACGCGCATCTGCGCCGCATATCGTCAAGGGTTATGCGGGCTTCGGATGCGCATAATGCCAGTGCGGCACCTTCTCCGGCGGTGTTACCTAGTGTTCGGGTTTTGGGCAAAAAACTCTTGGGAAACAGGCCGATTTTTGCTGCGCTGACGTGATCCATAAAGCTGCCGAAGCCTCCGGCCAATACAAATGTGCGGACATCTTCATCAGAAATTTTTGCATGGGCGAGTAAGGTTTGGATTCCCGCAGCTATTGCAGATTTTGCAAGTTGGAGCTTTCTTATGTCCGCTGCGGACATATAGACTCCATCGTTTTCCTTGGAAAGCCAAAATACATTGTTGTCTTCAACTTGTCCTATGTGCTTAGATATTTCGTGGTCTATTTCGTTTGCATCCAGAAGCCGTCCCGATTCATCAACCGCTCCTGTTTCCAGCAGCACAGCGAGTGCATCCAGTAGCCCTGAACCACAAAGTCCGGTAGGGGTCTTTTCGCCGATCACTGATAGCTTTAAACCGTCTTCCCATTTTACATGATTTATCGCACCGCTGATCGCTGCCATACCCATTGCAATTTCAGCGCCTTCAAAGGCTGGGCCGGCAGCAGTTGCACAGCAGTAGTAGGTTCCACCTGTTTTCATCGCAATTTCGCCATTGGTTCCGATGTCCAGATATATCGTTGGTCCGTCTGATTCTTCCAGTCCGGCGGCAAGCATACCTGCGGTGATGTCTCCACCAACATATGCGGATATGGCCGGGGCGTAATATATTTTTGCATTTTTTGCGCACGATAAGTTGTCCCATGCCGGATGCTCATCTCCAAAAAGGCTTACCGGTTCAAAGGGGGCAACGCCCATGCCTACCGGTGAGTAGTCCGCCGCCAGATGCTGCATAATCGTGTTTGCGGCTATGGATATGTATATTATATCTTTAGCACGTTCGCCGGAAATCGTGCATGCGTGTTTGATCAGGGCTTCTATCTGTTCCCTGATGGCTTGTGTCAGTCTTTCGTGTCCGTGTTCGGCGCAATATTGAATGCGGCTGATGACGTCTGCGCCGTAGGGTCTTTGTGCATTGACTCCGCTGGCCGTCGCAATTCTTACACCGGTACTTATGTCGGTAAGGTGTGCAACAACAGATGTCGTGCCTATGTCTATAGCCACGCCGAGTTTATTGCTTGCGTTCGACGGTGCGGGTCTTTCTTGCGTGTTGGGTGTTTTTGTGTTTTCGGCTCCGGCTATTTTCATATCCATTTCATCCGGCAAATAGATGTCCATGTTTCCGTCTATATTTGTGCGGCATGCCAGCACTTGTGCTCCGTCCGGGCTCAACCGGACAAGGCATTTTCCGCATTTGCCTTTTCCGCTGCATGGGGCATCAATAAATACGCCTGCTGCATTTATTCTTTCGAGTATGGTTTCGCCTATAATGCCTGATGTTTCACATATCAGTGCACCGGAGCGAAATAATCTGATTAAAGGTATCATAAATGTGCCTGCTCCTTATTTTTTTTTGTTCAGTGTTCAGTCTATAGAAAACGCAGTGCTTTTACAGGGCGTTCGTATGCGCTTCTCCATATAGTGCCCATGAATTACAGTGTGTAATTTCGGCTTGCAAAAATCTTCCTATTAAGTCTTCTGTGCCATTTAAGTGAACCAGTCTGCCGCCATTTGTACGTGCTCTGAGTGGGTATCTTTCGTCGTGTGATCGGTCGTCCACAAGTACTTGGACTGACTTGCCTATGTATTTTTTGTGCTTTTCTTCTGAAATAGCGTTTTGCATATCCAAAAGCCGTTCAAATCTGACTTGTTTCTCTGCTCTGGTCACATTGTCTTCGAGTTTTTCTGCGGGTGTACCGGGGCGTTTTGAGTAGAGAAATGTAAACATTGCGTCAAATTGTACTTTTTCAATGAGGCGCAGTGTGTCTTCAAATTCCGCTTGTGTTTCTCCCGGAAATCCGACAATCACGTCGCTGGTGATGATGATGTCCGGCATGAGTTTTCTGGCCATGGCGATTTTTTCCACATATTCTTCGTGGGTGTATCCTCTGTTCATGAGTTTGAGTATTCTGTCGCTACCGGCCTGAAATGGCAGGTGGATGTGGCGGGCGGCTTTTTCACTTTGCGCCATGGCTTGAAAGAGTTCGACTCCGGCATCTTTTGGGTGGCTGGTCATAAATCTTATGAGAAATTGCCCTTCTATTTCATTGATCATTTTTATTAGGGAGGCAAAGTTTGTTTTTTCTGAAAGTCCCGCTCCGTAGGAGTTGACATTCTGGCCAAGGAGAGTGATGTCTTTGTAGCCGTCTTTTATCAGTGCTTTGGCTTCTTCTACAATCGCTTGAGGCGCACGACTGCGTTCACGGCCTCGTGTATATGGGACGATGCAGTATGAGCAGTAGTTGTCGCAGCCGTACATGATCGGTAGCCATGCTTTTACGGTTCCGTCACGCTTGGCGGGGAGTCCTTCGGCGATTGCGCTGTCATCTATGGCGGTTTCAAATACTCTTCCTTTTTCAGTCAGTGTTCTGTGCAGCAGTTCGGGGAAGCGCCAGAGCGCATTCGGTGAAAACATGAGGTCCACATGTTTGTGGGATTCCCGGACTTTTTCAATGGTTTCGGGTACTGCGGCCATGCATCCGCAGAAGACTATGGTTTGTGTTGGTTTTTTCTTTTTGGTATGTACAAGCGCACCGATATTGCCGAAAACACGGTTTTCGGCATTTTCGCGTATGGCGCATGTGTTTATTACAATGATGTCGGCGGCAAATTCGTCTGTTGTGAAGCCATATCCCATTTCGGCGAGCATTCCTTGTATTTTTTCGCTGTCAGACACGTTTTGTTGGCAGCCGTATGTGTCTATGTATGCCAGCGGCTTCGCTTGTCGGGCTTGGGAGGCTTCAAGGATTTTTCGCATGATGTCTCTTTGCTTTTCTATTTCATTTGCCGGTATTTCAGCTTTATTTTTCAAGCGTTCCTCCATGTTGTGTGTTGTCCATTGTTTTTATTTTACATCTTTTTTCTTTTGTTTATTATAAATCATGTCGTTGTGTAATGCAAAGAAAGTTTTCCTCGTATTGCATTGTTTGTCCATCATGCGCAAAACAATAATAAACAAAAATTTGTCATTGACTTCAATATTGTTAAATGTTATATTCGTCATTGTTAAAGTTTTAATAGATTTTGAAAGGTGGTCAAGGTCATGGCTATTGAGGTTGTGCCTGATTGGATGGTAAGTCTTGAGGATGAAGATGTCATTTTCATCAAAAGATTTCTACAGGCTTCCGGTTCTTTGAAAGAGATTGCACGGCAGTATGATGTGACATATCCGACTGTGCGTTTGCGGCTTGATCGGCTGATTCAGAAAATCCAAATCAGCGATGATATTTCAAATGCACCTTATGTTGCGCTGATAAAGCGTTTGGCTGTAAGTGATAAGATAGATTTTGATACGGCCAAAATTTTAATTTCCGAGTATAAAAAGATTGGGGGAGATGGCTGTGTACATTAGTTCTAACATTCTCCGTGTTGTGTTTTTGATTTTTCTATTGGCTATTTTTGTTGGTTCCGTGGTTTTGCAAGTATTCTTGTCAAAGCGGGAAAATAGGTGGTTGGGGCTTATATTGCCTTTTATTACGTTTGCTATTTCAGTGACATCTGTGCTTGGCATGACATTTTATCAGTCTTGGACGTTTACTGAGTCACTATATATTAACGGTGATTTAGTAACTACTGTAACCTCTGAAAGTGGTCATAGTGGATTAATTCCCGGCGCTGTTACAGGCGCTATTAACACATTTTTGCTCATGAATATACCTACGGCTGCTTTCCTTGTTGTCTATGCATCGGCGAGAAGCAAGAAAAAGCGCACTCGTGATGTAGAGAAAATGAGTGTGCAGGATTTGTAGAATGAACCGCAGTCGCTTGGTTAACACTCTATTGGCAGCAGGCTGAGTTTAATCGGGTGATTGGGCAAAGAAGTGTGGGGCGTAGAGATTAGAAACACAAAATTTGAGATGACCTTTATTCAGAAAAATGGTAACATCAAAAGAAACGGTGAGGATTGTGACTATGACTGTAGTTAATATAAGAGAAAATCCGGAATATAAGGATCAGGCGATCACTTATATTCAGAGTAAGTGGGGCACTAGGAGAAATAAAAGGGTTTATGAGGATTGTATTTTAAATAGCATTGGGGCAAAAAGTCCGCTGCCGGTTTGGTATTTGCTCATGGATTCCGGTATAGTTATTGGGTGTGCCGGGCTTATTACGAATGATTTTATTAGTCGTATGGATTTGGGACCATGGTTGTGTGCACTTTTTATTGATAAAAAGTATAGAGGGCAGAGTTTAGGTAGCTTGCTTATTTCGCAAGCGAAGGAGGATGTAGGTAAGATGGGGTTTGATCAGTTGTTTCTTTGTACGGATCACAAGGGGTATTATGAAAAATATGGGTTTACTTATATCTCTGATGGTTATCATCCGTGGGGTGAAAGTTCTCGGATATATGCGTGTGATACTGCTCCGATGGGTGTAATGGTTTAGGGTTTATGTATACTTTTACACAATAACAGTGCGATGAGGACATCGCACCCTACATCGGTTCTGCTTACTCAAATGACATTGGTTTAGAGATTAAGATTTAGATGCGCTTTGTCCACATTTTTTCTTGAAAATTCCACATGAATGTGATAGGGTAGATTGAATAAATGTATGGATTATAAATCTTTGTAAGGGTGAAGCGTGAATGAAAAACCTTGTTATTGACCTGCGTGTGGTGAGAAATAATCTGCGTGCGATTAAGGATCGTGCGGAGGGTGTTCTTATCATTACTGATTTGAGTGCAAATGCCGGAGGCATGGGGTTATTGCCTGTGGCGCAGTTTCTTCGGGATGAGGGCATAAAGAATTTTGCTGTGTCTGATCCTGAGGATGCGAAGTTGCTTCGTCAAAATGGTTTTAGCGGTGAAAGGATCATGATGCTTCGCAGTACGGCAGATCCTAATGAGATTTCTGAGCTTTTGGAGCTTGGAGTTATTTGTACGGTGGGGTCTTATGATGCAGCGGTGGCGATCAATGGTATTGCTGAGTCTCGTAAGCTTGCTGCGGATGTTCAGGTTATTCTTGATTCCGGGCTTGGTGTTTATGGTTTTCAGCCTGCCGAGCTTGATAAGGTTGCGGCTATTTATAAATATATGTCCAGCTTGAATGTTGTCGGAACGTTTACGTCGTTTGCTTCTTCTTGGCGAAATAAAAAGTCAACGATTTCTCAGCTGGATAAGTTTAATGATGCGCTTGATCGGATTATTGCGATGGGTTATGAACCCGGCATTGCACATGCTATAGATTCTGCTGCGTTGTTTAAGTATGATTTTGAGCTTATGGATGCGGTCCGGGTTGATACTGCGTTGTCCGGTAGAATTCCGGGCAAGCATATTGCCAGTCTGAATCGGGTGGGTTATATCGAGGCGGGGCTTGAGGAGGTTGGCTGGCATCCGAAGGGGCATACAATTGGTTCCGAGCGGGGGTTTGTTACTAAGGCGGCTACCAAGATCGGTATTTTGTCGGTTGGTTATTATCATGGTTTTGGTGTTGACCGTTATATTGTCGAAAGAAGTTTGTTCGATATTTTCAGGTGGCGTAGAAGGAAGGCTTATGTTAGGATCAATGGGCAGAAGGCTACTGTTTTGGGTAGTGTGGGTTTGATGCATACGATTGTTGATGTGACGAATATTGATTGTACGGTTGGTGATGTTGCGGTTTTGGATGTCGACCCGGTGAATGTTAAGGGTTTGCCTATTGTTTATCGGTAGATTTTTTTGGGGGGGAACTCCCTCAGTCAGCTTCGCTGACAGCTCCCTCATGGAGGGAGCTAAAAAAGAAAAAGAAGGTTTTTTAATTGCCTAAAATTTTACAACTGGATTCGCATGTGGCGGATCTTATTGCAGCAGGTGAGGTGGTTGAGCGCCCTGCATCCGTTGTTAAGGAGTTGATGGAAAATTCCATTGATGCCGATGCGGGTGTGGTCACTGTTGAAATCTCTGCGGGCGGTATGACACATATACGCATCACAGACAATGGGTGCGGTATTGAGCCGGAAGATGTCAGGACGGCTTTTCTTCGTCATGCCACAAGTAAACTGCGCAATGCCGAAGGTCTTGAATCTATCAATACTTTAGGCTTTCGCGGGGAGGCACTTGCTGCCATATCGGCGGTGTCTCGGATTGAGCTTCTGACCAGAGTGCCCGGTGCGGACGAAGGTGTCAGATTGCTGCTAGAGGCCGGTGAGGTGGTTGATTTTGCACCTGTGGGTTGCCCTGAGGGTACAACGATTATTGTCCGTGATTTGTTTTATAACACGCCGGCGCGTCTTAAATTTATGAAGTCTGATCGTGCTGAAAGTTCCGCAGTTTCAGCCACTGTGCTCAGGTGTGCGCTTGCGCGTCCTGATGTGTCTGTGCGCTTTATAAAAGATGGGCAGACTGAGTATCATACGCCCGGCGATTCTCGTGTGGATTCTTGTGTTTATAGCTTGTTTGGCAGGGAGTTTTCTGCTGGATTGTTGGAAGCTGATGCGTCTGATGAGGCTGTTTCTGTTTCAGGGTTTGTTTCATCTCCTGATGCGGCGCGGGGTAATAGGAGTTATCAGTTCTTCTTTGTCAATGGGCGGCCTATAAAATCCATCACTTTACAGGTGGCGCTTGAGAAGGCGTATGAAAATTTGCTTCATTCAGGGAAGTTTCCTTCCTGTGTGCTTTATGTTTCTACAAAGCCGTCTCATGTGGATGTGAATGTCCATCCGGCGAAGACTGAGGTTAAGTTCGTTTCGGACAAGCAGGTTTTTGATGGGGTATATTATGCTGTGTTGGGCGCACTGGAGCAAGGTGGCGTTTCTCTAAGGCCCGGAGCAAGGACACATGCAAAGACTCCCGGTGCAGGGTTTCGCCGCAATGCCGATACAACGCACACTCATCTGCGAGACAGCCTCTTTGTCAAAGATGGCGGTGCCTTTGATGCAAAAAAAATCGGTCATAAAACCGGAGGCGGCGGTGGTTTTAAGTCCATGAATGCCGACGAGTTTCGTAAGGCTTTTGCCGTTGATCAGACTCAGAGCGCATCGTACAAAACAGGCGGCTTTGCAAATGTACATACCGGAGGCACAAGACAGACTAAAGACAATGCTTCATATGTATCTGATCTGTCGGACAATAAAATGCATACACCTGTTGCCGTTAATGATGATTTCGATCCGCAGCTTTTAAAGACATCTCATAGTATGCAAGAGGTTGCAAGGCACACACACAGTGACATCTCCAACAATGATATTGCTCTTGAAAATAGTTTGTCTGAAAATCCCCCGAGGGTCATTGGGGAGGCGTTTCAGTCATATATTATTGCACAGCATGATGATCGTGTATGGTTTATTGATAAACATGCTGCACATGAGCGACTACATTTTAATGCACTCAAAAGCGAAGGTTTTGAGCCGATGTCACAGGCTCTGATCACTCCGGTTATATGCCGATTCGGTGTAGAAGATGCGGCGCTGCTCTTAGAGCATACGGCATTACTTGACGGTCTGGGTTTTGAGGTCGAGAGTTTTGGCGATGATAGTATCGCTGTCCGGCGCATTTCTGCTGAGATAGATGTTGGGGATACCGAGTCTGTGTTGTCTGATATTTGCTCAGTTTTAAGTCTCGGCGGGACTGTGAATGCGGCAAGACTTGATGATATTTATAAGACAATCGCTTGCAAGGCTTCGATCAAGGCGGGTAGAGCGTCTATGCCCAGAGAGCTTGAGCTGCTTGCGGCAAAAGTTTTTTCGGGCGAGGCTTCACATTGTCCGCATGGCCGACCGGTGTTCTTCGAGGTTTCTAAGGCTGAGTTGGATAAGCGGTTTAAGCGAAGCTGATGGATTTAATCGTGATTACAGGCCCAACGGCTTCGGGAAAGACGGCAGTAGGCGCTTTGCTCGCTCAGGCGCTCTCCGGTGAAATTGTGTCTGCCGATTCAATGCAGGTGTACCAGTATATGGATATTGGCACCGCCAAGCCGACAGTGGGTGAGATGCTCGGCATACCGCATCACTTGATCAGCTTTGTCGCGCCACAGAAGGATTATTCTGTTGCCCGCTATGTTGAGGATGCTTCGGAATGTATTGATGGTATTCTGGCGCGCAATAAAGTGCCTATCATTGTCGGCGGTACGGGGCTTTATATTGAATCCCTGTTGTCCGGGCGCGGGTTTTCGTTACGCGGTGATGAGGATTTGCGCAGGTCACTTGAGGTGGAGTATGATATTGTTGGCGGTAAGGCAATGCTTGAGCGATTAAGGCAATTTGATCCGCTCAGTGCCGATCGGTTGCATTTTAATGATAAGAGACGTGTCGTTCGGGCTATTGAGATTTTTGAGATCACAGGCAAGACCATTTCTCAACATGATTTAGAGACAAAGGCGCTGCCCCCTCGGTACAATGCACGCAAATTCGCACTGACAGCGACTGTCAGAAGTGATCTTTATGCAAGAGTCAATGCACGTGTCGATAAGATGATCTCCGATGGATTGGAATATGAAGTGCGCTTTTTGCTTGATATGGGAGTGAGTGCTCTGGCTACGTCAATGCAAGCTATTGGCTATAAAGAGATGGTTGGATTTATCCGGGGCGAGTTTGATATGATACAGGCTTTAGATAAAATAAAAATGGAGTCTCGAAGATATGCAAAACGCCAATTGTCATGGTTTAGGCGATATGAGGATATCAAGTGGATCACGTGGGAAAGTGCTCCTGATGTGTCCCGGATGGTTGAGGTGATTATACGTGAAGCGCAGTGATTTTTTTATAAGACTTACAACCGGAGTGTTGTTTCTTGCTATTGCAAGTTATATTGGCATTTATATCTATAATGCGGTCATCAATACTTTTGTTACGACACCTGCGATCAGTTATTCTGTGGAGGAGACTTTTACAGCGGAGGGGTTTATTGTCCGAACGGAGAACGCACTGACGGATATCCGCGGACAGACTGTGTTGCCTATAGTCAGAGAGGGTGAGCGTGTTGCAAATGGTCAGGCGGTCGCTGTTGAGTATTTGACTTCCGAAGCGCTTAATATTGCCGGCGAAGTGCGTACGCTGCGTATGCAAATCGCACAGCTTGAGGCTGCCGGAAGCAGCAGGACTATTGAGGCGTCTCGGCTTGAGCGTGTCATGGATTTGTCTCAGGCCGTTCTGGATGGTGATTTGAGCAGCTTGGATGAGATGTCTCTAAATATTGAGACGCTTGTTTTTGCAAGTGATGCGCTGATGCAAAGCAACCTTGAGCAAAAGCGCTCAAGGCTTGAGTCTCTGGAGCGCAGAACCGATGGTATGCGCACTTTCTTTGCGCCTTTTAGCGGTACTTTTTCACATGTGGTTGATGGGTTTGAGCATGTTGAGCCCGATGCGTTAAGTGACATCACGCCTGAGGGGCTGGAGACTCTGTTTCGCACGCCTTCCAGAGCATCGGGTGTCGGTAAAATGGTGACTTCAATCAAGTGGTATTTTGCTGCTGTCATGGATTCGGATTATGCTGCACGTCTGAGATCCGGTCAGCGGGTGACGCTCCAGTTCTTAGGAGCGTTTCATGCAGATCGGGAAATGGTCGTAGAAAGTGTAGGCCGAGGCGATGAGCATGGGCGAAGTGTCGTGATTTTTTCCAGTGATCGAGGGATTCATGAGATTACGATGCTCAGACAGCTCAGTGCAGAGATTGTCTTTGATGTAGTTTCCGGTATCCGTGTGCCTAAGGAGGCGATTCATCTGGATGATGATGGTGTTTTGTTCATTTTCCTGCAAACGGGCGCAAGGGCTGAGCGTGTCAATGTGCAGATACTGCGTGAGTATGGGGATGTTTATCTGGTGCGTTGCGGCACGGATATGGGATCTCCTTTGCGTCCGGGTTCAACGATTATTGTTCGGGCAAATAATTTGTATCATGGGAAAGTTGTAGGCTAATTAGTGTCTGATGAAATACGAAAGGAACGGTCATTATTTTGAAAATGGCATCGAAAAATAGAGGGCTGATCATCGGTATTCTCTGCTATGTCCTTTGGGGCATTCTTCCTGTTTATTGGAATTTATTATCCGGTGTAAGTCCTTTGCTCATATTGTGCGCTAGGGTTGTTTTTGCGTTTATTTTCATGATTTGTTTGCTTGCGGTTACCGGGAAAATGCACATTTTCTGGAGCTCCTTTACCGATAAGGGTAAAATGAAGTTTTTGGTGCCTGCATCTTTTTTTATCGCTTTTAATTGGGGGCTTTTTATTTACGCAGTCAATACCGGGCAAATTATATATAGTAGTCTGGGGTACTATATGAATCCGCTCGTGGCTTTTTTGTTGGGTGTGATTATTTTTCGTGAAAAGTACACGATCCTTCAACTGGTGGCTGTGGGGCTGGCTTTTGCGGGTTTGTTGGTGTCGATCATTGCTTATGGTCGTGTGCCGATTATCTCGATCAGTCTGGCGCTTTCGTTTGCGACTTATGGGGTGCTTAAGAAAAAGGCCAATGCTGATCCGAATTCCAGCATCGCGATTGAGAGTATGATCATTACGCCTTTTGCGCTTATTTTTGCGATGGGTTTCATGACTGATAGTATGCGTACGGTCAGCGGTTGGGAGTGGGTTTTATTTGTTGGCGGCGGTGCGGCTACTGCGATTCCGCTGGTTATGTATTCGCGGGCAGTTAATGATATTCCGTTTATCACGGTTGGTTTTTTGCAGTATATCAGCCCTTCGCTTTCTTTGATTTATGGTCTTTTGGTCGGTATCAGGCCTACCGAGTCGCAGATCGTTAGTTTTATATTTATCGGGTTGGGGCTTGTTGTGTTTAGTGTTGCTTTGGTGCGCATTGCAAAAAGGGAGCGTGAGCAAAACAAACCACTATGACTACCTGTAATCAAGGGTTCTCTCCTATAGATCCATCTATCGTTACTTAATGCTCCTACAGAGCGGGGCGTTGATCTGTCCCGCTCACCCATACAGGGGCAGAACATTCTGCGGAGCAATACCTACCTCATATGGTGCTCTTGGCATTCTGTCTTTCGGGACATGCCACCAGATATTTGGGGTGTTTTCGTCTTGCTGTTCATAGCGAAATTGAAAGATATTTTCAAAGGGTTCTTCTATGATTTCAACACAGCGCACGGGATAGCGGTTGTGATTGGTTCTTGAATTGAAATAATGCGCTCTGATCCCAACGGCTGTCAGTCCCGCTCGGATCGGGAGTGCTGTGGTTAAGTGAATGCCCCAGGCAGGTACAAATAGCTCATATTCGCCTGTTTTTTCAGCATCCATAATATTTTTACAGCCTGTCATTAATGCCGCTTCCCGGCTTTCGGGGTCGGCAAATAGGGCTTTTGTGCTCTTTTGCGCCAAAATCTTACCTTTGTCCACGAGTGCAATTTGATGGCAGAGGCGGTAAGCCTCCGTTCTGTCGTGTGTTACCATAAGTACACTTTTTCCAAACTCTTTTAACATTTCCCGCATATCAATCTGCAAACGAGCACGCAGTTGGCTGTCCAGGGCGCTGAATGGCTCGTCGAGCATGAGCAGATTGGGACTTCCGACCAAAATGCGTGCCAGTGCCACCCGTTGCTGTTGACCGCCGGATAGTTCGTGGGGGCGGTGTTTTTCAAATCCTTGCAGCTGGGTCATTTCTAAAATTTTTGCAAGGGTGTGTTCTTTGGTAGTTTTGTCTTTTTCGCCATGCATACCGCATAGGATATTTTGCCGCACATTCATATTAGGAAATAGTGCATAGTTTTGAAAGAGGTAGCCTACTTTTCGCTTTTGCGGCGGTAGGTTTATGCGTTTTGCGCAGTCAAAAAGCGTTATGCCGTTTAAGATGATTTTTCCTTCATCGGGTTTTTCAATTCCGGCAATACATTTGAGTGTCATGCTTTTTCCGGAGCCGGATGCGCCGAGTAAGCCAAGCACATCATTTTTCGTTTCTATACATACGTCTAGGTAAAAATTTCCGAGTTTTTTTCGGATATCCACAAATAGGCTCATCGTATCACCGCCCTTTTGTTTTTGCGTTCCAGCATGTTCACTGCAAGCAGTACAACGGCGCTGATGCATAAGTTGATCATCACCCAACGCAGTGCGCCGCTGTCATCGCCAATGCGCCATAGGTGATAGACTGTTGTGGATATGGTCGCTGTTCTGCCCGGTGTGTATCCGATAAGCATTACGGTTGCGCCGAACTCTCCCAAAGCACGGGCAAAGGCAAGTACAAGCCCTGCCAAAATTCCTTGGCGGCAATAGGGCATACGGATTTTCCAGAAGATGTAACTGTTTGATAAGCCCAGGGTCTTGCCCGAATAGGCTAGGGTTTCATCGAAGCTTTCAAAGGCTCCTCGCGCTGTGCGGTACATCAGGGGAAAGGCGATGACCACTGCTGCAAGCACTCCGCCGTACCATGTCATGACAAAGCGAATGCCAAATTCACCAAGGAACATACCTATTGGGCGTCTCGCCCCGACTGTGATTATGAGAAAATATCCGATCACCGTGGGAGGGAGTACCAGAGGTAATGTGAGCAACACGTCCACGATGCCTTTGGCTATGCGGTTTAGTTTTGATACGTAAAAGGCTGCAAATATTCCGAGAAAAAATACAATCACGCTGCTCAGTGCAGCTACACGCAGAGAGTTTAAGAGCGGAAACATGTCCATATATGTTCGCTTCCTTTCAGAAGAGTGAAATGCAAAAGCCCAATCTTTGCCGCAAGAGTGCGCACTTGCGGCAAGGGTATTGTGGGTATTCATAAGTGGGCGCAAGTCGAACCGGTGGGAGTTCGACTCTCGTTAGCTTACCTAAATGGAGTAAATCCCCAATCGGTAAAAACGGCCATAGCTGTATCCCCGACCATAAAATCAAGGAATGACTGTGCCGCTTCTGTGTTTTGGCTATCACGCAGGATGGCGGCGGGGTAAATGACCCGACCCGCCATTTCAGGTGTGGCGATATCAACAACAGTGAGATCAAAGTCCACTGCGTCTGTCAGGTATACAATGCCTATATCAACGCTGGCTTCACGTACTTGTGTGGCGACTTCTCTAACGTTTGAGCCATAGCTGATTACGCCGGTTCGGGCAAGTGTTTCGTGGTCTAATCCGAAATAGGTCAGTATCTCACGTGCATATCGGCCTACAGGTACGTCCATATTGCCCATTGCCATAAGTATGTCTCCGGCTAAAAGCGCATCGACCATGTTTTCAAAGCTTTCTATTGCTTTTGGGTTGTCCGGTGCTGCGACAAGTACGGTTTGGTTTTCCAAAAAGTTGACACGTGTGTCTGTTTGCAAAAGGTCGCTTTCTTCAAGCTGATCCATTTCTCTTGTGGCTGCTGAAATGAATAGGTCGGCATTTGCACCTTCTTGGATCTGGGTGCGCAGTGTGCCGGAGGAGTCAAAGTTGAATATCACGTTTGTATGTGGGGTATCTGCTGTGTAGATGTCGGCAATTTCCAGTAGAACTCCGGACATAGAGGCTGCCGCAAACACGGTGAGTTCTGTTTCTTGGGTGGTGTCAGATGTGTTTGCGGGGGTTGTGTTGTTGCAGGCGGCAAGGCTGAGCAGTGTAAGCAGTGCGAGTGTGATTAGAAAACTTTTTTTCATGTTTTCCTCCCTTTCTTTAGGGTGGTGCTTTACGGTTCGGGGGTGTGTTTCGACCGCGTTGTAAAGCTTTCCCTGATTTTAATATATCTAATTAATATATCTAAATGGTGGGACTTTCACCGGTTTTACGGCTTTACTCGTCACGCACGCCACCATTTTAGATGTTCGGTTTGCTGGGGGGAAAATGCTCTATACAGGCAATTTAAAGGTCATGGTAACTTCACCTGTTTCTTTGTTGATTTTTATTTGTTGACTATCCAAGCCCATGTCTTTGCCTGTTGACATTTTATACAGCCCTGCCAAAAATTGCATCCCACTCGTCATCACTTGCTCAAATTCATCAGTTTTTGATTCTTGGGATGCTTTTTTTACGTCGTCTTGCGCGTCGGTTGCACCTGCTCCCTTGAAATCTGCAAGTTCCAATTGCTCCACAAACTCTTCTTCGTGTTCTATTATTTCTTCATACGATTCGCGGAAAATATCAGCAACATCAGTTTCCGCTTCACCTTCGGGTTTAACTTTCTCCAAACTGACCAAAGCATCTAACTGCTCTATAAACTGTGAGCGCCCTTTAGACGAAAAATCAACATAATCCATTTTGCTGTCATTATCTAAAACGCCTTCAAAAAGATTTTGCTTTGCCAACAATCCAGCCGAAATCTGCATTTCTATAGAATTACGCGTAATTAAATTATATATGGTAAGGTTGTTGCTCTTTTGTCCCAGTCGATCAATTCTCCCTATTCGCTGATTCTTCTTTGCAGGATTCCACGGCAGCTCAAAGTTGATAAGTATATCTGCCATCTGCAAATTCAATCCCGCTCCCCCGGCTTCTGTAGATAAAAATACATTGCATTGCGCACTGCTTTCAAACTTTTTGATGAGCTCGCCTCTTGACTTTACCGGAATCTTCCCACTGAGCTCCACAAATCCTACCTTGTGCTCTCTAAGCATTTGCCCTATCAGTTTGTGCACTTTAATCCACTCAGAAAATATTATTACTTTGCGTTTAGTTTTGGTGAGATCAAGCTGCTCGAAAAGTATATCTCTTAACACTTCCATCTTTGGTGACACATTCGTTTTTTCATCGACCAGATAAGTCGAATCACAGACCATGCGCATCTTGGCAAGCAATAGTTGTAGCTTTTGCATATCGTAAGCGGTAAAGAACTTCTTCTTAATAATTGCTGCTATCCCTGCAGAATATGATGAGTGGTAGTCTGCCTGTGCAGGGGCAAGTTCAACAGGAATATCGATCTGTTGCACATTAGGAAGCTGCTCAAGTACGTTTCTTTTTTCGCGGCGAATCAATATATCTGATAATTGTTCATTAAGTATCTGCAAATTGTAATAGCCGTTGATTTTATTAATTTTTTCAGCGTCAAACAGACAGTGTTTGCACGAGAATTCCCAAAGAGGTCCAAAGAAATATGGATCGAGAACACTAAAGATTGAATAAATATCAATCAGCCGATTTTCAATTGGTGTACCGGTTATGATCAGCGTATGTTTTGCTTTCAATCGCTTTATAGATGAAAATGTTTTCGTTTCAAAATTCTTTATCTTCTGTGCTTCGTCAAGTATCAGGAAGTCAATTTCAGCGGCATTAATCTCTTGGCTGTCACGCCGAATTGTTTCATAATTGGCAATAAAGAAAAAATGTGCATCGTCTCTATACTGAGCCGCTCTTTCTTTTGGCGTACCGCTTATTATCATCGCTTTTTCGTTAGTAAACTTCTCTATTTCTTTTTTCCATTGCGATTTTAGTGTGGCAGGGCAAACAACCAATGTTTTGTTAAAACCGAAGATATGCTTTTTGAGCACCGCGGCAGAAATCGCCTGTATTGTTTTTCCCAATCCCATTTCATCTGCAATTATTGCCGCTTTTTTGAACAGTACAAATTCTACACCCTCTTTTTGATATGGAAATAGTTCCGCTTCAATCTGAGCGTAGTCCGGCTTGTGTGTTTGCTTAAGTTCTTTAAGCATGGATTGTTCAAAAGCGCGTTCAACTTTTTCTACAACTTCCGGGCGGATACATATGGTTTCAAGCGCTTCTACTGCTTCAATGAACTGTAAAAATGATTTGATTTCTGGCACTTCATTTTCAACATAATTTCGCTTTTTGAAGAAGCGAGAAATAATCCTTTGCTCGCTTGCAGGTAATTCATGCGGATAATGCCATGTGATTTTGTTTTCGTTTAACGGATCACAAAAAACTTCAATAAATGGATATGTCTTATCAAGCCGATTGCGAAGCTTTTGATTTTTCTTTAATTCACTAAACGCAAACATGATATGCTTTGTTGTTCCCAATTTATTTAGCCTAGAGTCCCAACTGTCACTATATCCGGTTTCTTTTTCAAAATCTCGAAGAAAGATTTTGTACTGCGTACCGTGTTCGTTGGTGAGTATGTGATCCCCATAGATATTATCAGCCCATTGGATGCGATATGAGGCTTTATCTGCTTTCTGCCTACGCTCACTGAGCACACGGTTTCTCATTCCTTGCCGAGTGTATTTTCTATGCTCTATTTTTTCTTTAGGGTCAAGAATGCTCAGTTCCTGCTCATATTGCAGCAGACAGGCATATGAATATCGATCCCATTGCTTAGCTTTATTATTTAACTTCGGTATCATCTCAAACATGCCATCTTGCGCATCTTTAATGTGCAGTGAGTACTCTGCGGATTCATGCTCATCTGCTATATTTACCAAAAAATCAATGGACATTGCTGATTGAGATAGGAGCTGACAATCCAGATTATTAAACAGCATCTCGCCATAATCCTTTTCGCTTTGGGTCAGTTGCACTAACACCTTCTCCTTCATGAGCGCAAGATTCATAAAGCACCTACCTTTTATTTATTTTGTGTGCTTCATTTTAGCATTTTTTTGCTTTGTTATCAATCAAATAATCCAGCCCGAAGAAGACTTCCGGGCTAAAATCATTTGTACCCTTGACAATACACGTTCTGGGGTGCAGGGGTGTTACTAATGATTTTCAGGGATGCTCTAAGCTTCCTGCGAAGATTCCCCTCCTTGGAGGGGAATAAAGTCAAATGTCAGGAATTTCCTCGACAGCAAAACCATCAGCAACACCCCGTAAGTCTGCGGACGGCGGGAGTTGTCCACGTCCTGATTTGAGCGTTGCTCGATTATGGCTTGAAAATTGGGAATCATAGGTGAACCCTCCAAAGAAATATCTCCGGAGGGCTCTACCTATGATCGCAGTGCTGAAAAGCGAGCTGCGAATACTTTTTACATGTTATGCGCTATGCGCTGTAAAAAGCCTGCGTGGTATGTTACCACATTGCAGTCAATGACCTACAAGCAAACTTGTTGGCCTGTGAGAATTATTATATCGGAATTTAGGCAGTTGTCAATGAGTTAATAACCTTAGCCAGTCATGCCCTCCAATTGCCTCACCAGATCATCAGATAATTCCAAAGTTTCAGCTACTTCACTAAGCGACATTCCTTTTTTGAGGAATTTTATCGCAGACTCAACAACACCTTTTTCCATGCCTTTTTCCATGCCTTCTTCTAGTCGTGCTTCAAGCTCCTCTTCGAAGCTGTACTCTCTTGCCAGCATATTTGCCACCTCCTCAAAATGCTCTTGCAAAAAGTCTGCAAGTATGTT
>WQVH01000044.1 GCA_009781695.1 Oscillospiraceae bacterium | reverse complement strand
TCGGAAAATGTGATTTGCGTGAAAGTGCAGAATTTGTCAGATATATCAACCGCCGAAATTACACCTATGACAACAGCGCAACGCTTCGTGAGATAACCAAAAAGTGGCTCAAATATATGCCTTTTTCACGCCGTTATTTCGAGATGCCTAAAGATGCACTTGCAGAGGTACGCGGCGATTATGAATGGGGATTTTCACTGGGTATGCAGTATGTCGAGGAGTTTAAGGTAGATATAAAGCCGCCTGTTGAGCATATGCCGTCCCGGCTCTGCGTCCATTCTGCCTTTAAGATCGTCGGCAAGGATCGGTTCTCAACACAGCATATTGACTATCTGGTAGAGTATGCTAACGAAAATGGCTTAGCAGTCGAAGGTGATGCCTTTGGTAACCTCGTCTGTAGCGTAGTAGAAGAAGGACAGCCGACCGGATACTTTGAAGTGTGGCTTCCGGTCAGTAAAAAAAGTTAAAAGTTGACAATTCTCAGCAAACATCATACAATCAAAACATTAAAGAAGCGAGGTGGACATTATGCCCAAAAAGGTGCTGATTGTCGAAGATGACGACAATATCGCAGAACTGCTTCGGCTTTATTTAGAAAAAGATGGATTTATGGTTCAAATTGCCGAAAACGGCGCCGTCGGAATTGCTGAATTCGAGCGATTCCAACCCGACTTAGTACTACTGGATATCATGCTGCCGGTTCTGGATGGTTGGGCTGTTTGCAGAGAGATTCGCTCAACATCCAATGTGCCGATCATCATGCTCACGGCAAAGGGCGAGACTCTGGACAAGGTCACCGGCCTTGAAATGGGGGCCGATGACTATATCGTTAAGCCCTTTGAAATCGGCGAACTGATTGCACGGATTCATGCCGTCATGCGCCGCTTCGATGCATCCGGTGTACATGAGGTCAAGCGACTCATCTATGATAACCTGATCATAGATATGGACTCATTTGAACTGTACATACATGGCAAACGTGTTGATGCTCCGCCGAAAGAGATGGAACTTCTATACCATCTGGCTTCATCACCCAATAGGGTTTTTACCCGTAACCAACTGCTTGATGATGTGTGGGGATTCGACTACTTCGGTGACTCTCGCACTGTTGATGTACATATCAAGCGCCTACGTGAAAAGCTCGAAAATGTCAGCCCAAAATGGACACTCAAGACCGTCTGGGGGGTTGGTTATAAGTTCGAGCTGATGGATTAATCCACAAATGACCGAACCGAGATCAAACAAATGAGAAAAAGTCTTTATTTTCGCACTTTTTTTGTCGTTTCATTAATTATGCTTGTGAGCTTCACACTGCTAGGTACACTTTCCGCAGCGTGGAGTTATGGACGTTCGATTTCAGAAAAACGGGCGCTGATGAGCACAACACTTTATGAAACTGCCAAATATGTCACCGCACAACATGTTTACTACGGCATTGATTTAAATGATCTAAACATGAACATGCGGCTTGCTTTTACCTCCGCAATTTCGGGATTTGATCTGATGATCACGGATAACAACGGGGTTATTATGGCTTGCTCTGAAATGGATTTAAGAAATTTAAATATACAAATTTCACAAGAACTCCTCCAAGACGCAGTGGCAAACGCACGTACTGTCAGAATGACCACCATCGGAGAAGACATCTGCCTTGCGCAGCGGCACGTTATTGCCACACCTTTGACCGATCCGGATTATATGGAGGCACAAATTTTCGGATATCTCTTTGTGTCCAGCAATATCAGTGTAATCATCTATGAATGGCAAACATTCTCAGGAATGATCATACTGGTTGCGTTGGGCATGATGATCCTTGCTCTTTTAATCACATTTCTGGCGACAAGGAAAATTGCAGCGCAAGTCAATAACATGGCCAACATCGCACTCCGATTTTCCAGAGGCGATTTCTCTGTGCGCATCAAAGATTCCGGCAAATCTGACGAGATGGGGCAGCTGACACAGGCCTTTAATCTCATGGCTGACTCTTTTGAAAATGCTGAAACATTGCGGCGAGATTTTATGGCCAATCTTTCACATGAGTTCAAAACACCCATGACCGTCATCTCCGGCTTTGCCGAAGGACTGCTCGATGGCACAATACCCAAAGAAAATGAACAGCAGTATTTGAGCAAGATTGCCTCGGAGACGCGAAGACTGTCCACACTGGTAAAGAACATGATGGAACTCGCCTCTATCCAAGCTGCGCCTTTCGATGCTGCACACTCCGGCCATTTTGATATTTCTGAGACGGTACGCCTTGCCCTTATTGGTCTGGATAAAAAAATCGAAAGCAGAAAACTTCTGGTCGAAACCAATTTGCCCGAAGAGCCTATCAGGACACGCGGAGATAGCGATGCCATCTCCAAAGTTGTTCATATCTTGATCGACAATGCGATCAAGTTCTCCGAAACGGGTAGCTCAATTCGTCTGGAACTGTGGAAGAAGGGGGCTTTGGTATATGTGTCGGTCGAAAACAACGGAGAGACCATATCGGAAGACGAACTGCTGCATATTTTCAACCAGTTTCACAAAAGCGACAAATCACGAGGTATCAACAAAGAGAGCGTAGGTCTTGGACTTTATATGGCCAAAACCATTCTTGATTATCACAACCAAGATATCTTTGTCGAGAGCCAAGGCGGCACAACCAAGTTTGTATTTACATTAACGCTCCTGTAAAATGCTGTTGCTATATAGCAAATAACCCACACGAAAGGACACTTATCGGATGAAATTCTATATTGTTGACGTATTTGCCGAGCAAAAATATCAGGGTAACCAGTTGGCTGTATTCATACCTGACTGTGACATGACTACCGAAGAAATGCAGCAGATCTCCAGAGAAATTAATTTTTCCGAGACGACCTTCATCATGGGAAAAAAGCAAAATGGCAGTTACGATGTCAGATATTTCACCCCTGATGTGGAAATCCCATTTGCCGGTCACCCTACACTGGGGACAGCATTTGTTATATGGAAAATATTAGAAAATTGTGCTTGTGACAAGATCGTTCTTAACTTGCCCGTAGGGGAAATCCCGGTCACCATTGATGGGGACATTTTAACTATGACACAAAACACACCCGAATTCGGGCTTACCATTAAAGATTCGGAAGCAATTGCAAACATCTTGAGCATTAAAGCAGGTGATCTGGATGACGTCCCCATCCAAATTGTATCCACCGGATTGCCCTGCCTTATCGTGCCTTTAAAGACATATGACGCACTGAGCAGATGCAAGGTCAATCACGAAGCATTTGGCCATTTCATTGACCATGTATTCAAGTGCAATTTGCTTGCATTTCACATTGAGGACGAGGCCAACGTTCGCGTGCGTGTCTTTGTCGATGATACAGGTTTTTTGGAAGATGCTGCCACCGGAAGCGCCAATGGCAATTTGGCCGGATATTTACTCAAATACAATATGTTTGGAACAGACAATATCCAGTACACTGCATTGCAAGGCGTAGAGATGAACCGTCCATCACGCTTGCTTATACATGCACAAGTAAAAGACGACAACTACACAATCGAAGTCGGCGGCAAAGTATGCCCCATTGCCGAAGGCGTTTGGAGTTAGGTGAACTACATACTCGTGCAAGGTTCGGGCTATGAGTAGAGGTGCTTAAGTATGGACATGACGCTTTTTGACCTTATACGAAATTACAAATCGCTGTCTATATCCGGCATGTGCAAAAACGCCGGAAAAACCACGGCTCTAAATACCCTCATAAACAGCAGCCCCGATAAAGAAATATTGGCGCTGACATCCATCGGCAGAGATGGCGAAAAAACAGATACCGTAACAAAAACGCAAAAACCTGATATATACATACGCGAAGGAAGTTTGTTCGCCACTGCGGAGCAGCTTCTGAAATTTTGCGATGTCACTAAGGAAATTTTAGATACAACCCATATCTCTACTCCACTTGGTTCCGTCGTACTCGTCAGAGCACTCAGTGATGGCTATGTACAACTGGCAGGCCCTTCTATCATCGTTCAACTTGTGGATATTTCTCCGTATTTTTGGGCTTTGGGCGCAGATCGATTAATCATAGATGGCTCGGTAGGGAGAAAGACTTTGTGCACAAAATTACTGGCCGATGCCACGATCCTGTGCACAGGGGCGAGCTTTAGCCAAAGCATGGAAGAAACCATCCTTGAGACACAGCATACTTGCAGAATTCTCATGACTCCGGAGCTCCCAATGCTCAAGTCACAGATTTCGCCCATAGTCCCTGATACAAAATATGTGATTTTGGGTAAGGAGAAAATTTGCCTGCCTGATGGTGCGGCACTTCACGAGCACTTAAAGCAAACGGCAAATCCCAACTACCTATACATCGAAGGTGCACTCACCGATCGCTTCCTTGATCTGCTCATGCGTTCCGGCTACCCAAAGGGACTCACTATAGTCACGCATGATGCAAGTCGGCTACTGATATCATCTGATAACCTCTGCAAGCTCAATGCCATAGGCGGAGCGCTTGGTGTGCTCGAAAGCATCAATCTTGCCGCAATCACTATAAATCCTTTTTCCGCATATGGCCAACACTACAACAGTATGGAGTTTAAGGAAAAAATGACCGCAGCAGTTCCTGTTCCGGTATTAAATGTTTTGGAGTGTTAAACTATGTTAAGCTTAAGCCACGAACAAAAAAAGCGTATCGGCTTTACATTTGTAATGGAACTGCTCAAACCCGCTTCACCTTACGGCAGGGACGCTGTGCGGCGCATACAACCTTTTGCGCCCGGCCAAGAAGCGGCCTTGCGTATAGAGCTTCAAAATATCGCAAAGACATTAAGCGCAATGCCTATCCTTAAAAATGAGTATACAAGACTTGAACAAACTTTTGCTCAAGTAAAGGGGATTCGTCGCTCGATAGAGCGCATCGGCCAGGACTTAAACGAAGTGGATTTATTTGAAATAAAGCGATTTTTGATTCAGTTAAGGGATATCACCGAATTATTTGAGTCCGTTGATACAATCGCTGACTACACCGGCATAAATATTGAACCTGCAACACCCGCACTCAAGCTGCTTGATCCGGAAAATAGCGCTGTTGCAACATTTCATATCAGCAGCCGAGACTTTCCCATTCTTGCAAAAATAAGGAAAGAAAAAAAAGAAGTAGAGCGAAAGCTCAGGGAAAATCCAAAGAGCGATGACATTGACTTGCTCCATACGCTGCGTGCAACACTTGCGTCCAAAGAACAAGCTCAGGAGCAATATGCCATGCAGTGGCTGTCAGAAAAACTGATTCCGTGGCGTGGCCTTCTGCTCAGCAACACTGAGGCAATTGGCCGCTTGGATTTGCTGTTGCAAAAGGCCAAATTGGCTGCAACATATATTTCATGTATGCCTGAAATAGTGGTCGGAGTAATATGTTTTGAAGAAATGTCGAACCCGCAACTCGAAAGCATATTATCCGCCGGCGGCAGAACATTTACGCCGCTTACAATGGAAATGCAAACAGGAGCTACCGTTATTACCGGCGCCAATATGGGCGGCAAGAGTGTCGCCCTAAAAACATTGGCACTTAATGTACTGCTCATGCACTGTGGTTTCTATCCGTTTGCCTCAAGCGCAAGCTGCACATTGTTCGATAGCATTCATTTAATCTCCGATGATTTGGAAACTGCGGACAGGGGACTATCCAGCTTTGGTGGTGAAATAGTTGCTTTACAGGATGTCTTGAGCGAAGTGAGCTGCGGCAAGAACGCGCTTGTAATTTTGGATGAATTTGCACGTGGGACTAACCCTACAGAAGGCAGCGCCATCGCCAAAGGCGTCTGTGCATACATGAACAAACAAAATGCCTTTACAGTGATGTCTACACATTATGAGGGCGTTGCAGCTCTGGCAAATATGCATTACCAGGTTGCAGGGTTACGCAAGCTAGAACTGGATACAACACTTCTAAAAGATATGCAAAAAGCTTCGGTCAGTGCACGTATCTCAGAAATTGCAAGCTGTATGGATTATGGGCTTGTTCGTGTTTCAGCAGATGAGGCGCTCCCGCAAGATGCGCTCAACATCTGCCGTCTGCTGAGTCTGGATGAGAGGATTGTTGACTTTATTGAAATGAATATGGTGTAGTTGCTTCCTTTGCTGAGAATCATTAATTTGCTTGCATAGGGCGACCGAGGGCGGTCGCCCCTGCATATTGCGGTGATATTATCTACCCTCTACCGCACAGTAATTTCAACCGGCTTCAAAAATCCTTCGACCATGGGGTTATAATAGTCAAACACCCGCACATGTCCGCCGGTTACAACAACCGGGAAAGCCGGACGATATGCTATGGTTAAGTCTATTACTTCCCCTGCTTCTGTATCGCGCAAGTACAAGTTTATGTTCTCAAACCGCATCTCGTATCGCTCTATAATACCCATGTGCCTGAGCAGTGCCAAACTGCTGCGCTCTACCCTAAACCCTTGCGGTATAGACACCGCAACCAAACCGTTTTTCACGATATCTCCGGAAGTGTTAACGATCCTAATCTCTTGAGCCACTAATTCATGTACCGCAAGATCGGTATTCATGCGGGAAGATACTTCAAAGCCTCGATCCAACACTACAGAGTCGTAAGGTGCAAAGAATTCTTGTGTGATCTTATATGTCATCTTACCCAGGTCAGGAAACTCAATGTCTATGATATTTTCCCTTTCCAAGTTGCTAAAAGAAACTTGATAGAAGTCTAAAGTATTCTCACTGCTGATCCCTATAACCCGCTGCTCATCCCCTATGCTTATCGTAATCTCCCCATCTTCCAAAGGCGATTGAGAGGCATGGGTGGTTAATGCTTTTAACGATAGTATTGTCGCTTGTGTGCTGTGCCATGTTCCCCATGAATCTCTCTGACTAATCACATAATTGATAAGCAAATCATTAGTGGCACCATGCGTCTCATGGTTTGATAGTGCAAGTGATGTAAGCGCAGTGGCCTGTAGATACTGTATGCTCCCAAAGGCACCAAAATAATCTCGTGTAGACGAAGTCACAAATGCGGCACTTCCCTCTCGTATGACATTGCCCGCTAGCCGGTTGATCACTTCCTGCGCCATGGGATCGCCCATGTTGACTAGAACGTTGGCAATGAGTGCCAATGTGTAGTTATCGTCTACAGCATCTAATTGAGCAATTAAATACTCCATCGAATTTAAAAGACGCGCATCTTCCGGAAACGCCTCAGATAGCGCCCATGTAATGTATGCGTTAAATGCAAGTCGCTGACTGTCTGAAATCCAGTACATATGATGTCCGGTTATCTGGAAAGAACCATCGTTATTTTGATTGTTAAACAAAAACTCTGACATTCTGTCCAATACTCTTTCATCTATGGTGTACACACTGGTCAAATCTTTGAGCTGCATCAGTCCATAAGCTGTAAGCACTGTTTCGGCCGGGGCATCACCAAATAGTGAAAATCCACCTTTTTCTCCCCGCACCTCAAAGGTCAGCAAACGCTGATACCCGGAACTAATATACTCTAACGCAGTTTGTGTAAGTGTAGGATTATCTATATTGTTCTGTTGCATATATCGCAGTGCAAGAATGTTCGGGTACAGTATAGACGAAGTCTGCTCGAAGCAACCAAATGGCATACGGAATATATTTTCCATACCCTCTATCACCTGTGACATCACCGACGGATAGAATGTAATAAATGCACTTCGGGTATCGGGAATATCTTCGTGCATGCATAGCAGATGTTGCCAAGTGCTGCTTTCAATACTGCCGCTGGATACAACTTGCCTGATTCTAAATCCTTCCGGATTGACTCTGATCCCTCTTTCCGCAGCATCCGCAAACCCGTGCGTGTCGGCATAAACACGGAATGCGAAATCACCAAACTGTGTAATGGTAATGGGTACATACATCATTTGAGATCGATTAGATGCAACGGTAAGCGTTTGCACTGGATCAATATGCAAGTCAAACCAATCCATTTGCGCAATGGTGAGTATCACCGTCTGCTCTTCTTCTGTGTAATTAAACACGGTCACAGGTATGCTCACCTGATCGTAACGTATACTGTTGCGCGGTAGTTCAAAGTCTACGAAGAAGGGCTGAAATGCACGAATACTGCTCTGGGTGTGACCGACAAGCCCATCTCTTGTGTTGCCCACCACTTGTATGTTCCAAGTCGTGATGTTATCGGCAAGTATAAATGCCAAATCCGCATGTCCATCCTGGGCGATCAGTTCGGGTACAAAGAGCATCGTTTCCAAGAACAGACGACGTACTCGTGCTGTTTGGGTTTCTATTGCCGCAGGTTCATCGGGAACGGACTCCGGTTGTGTGTCCATATCGGAATCTGCTGCCACGGACATTTGAGGTGCCGATTCGGGAGATGGCGTTTGAACATGAGCTGTTTCAGGAACCGGCATTTGAGGCGCCGCACCGGGAGATGGCATGTCGTCTGCTGCTTCCATAGCCGGAGCCGTTGGGGCAACCGATGCCGCTGGAGCCGGAGCCGAAGCTGCCATGTCATTAGAGACCCTGTCATCTCCGAAATCGCTACTGCACGAAGTTAAGAAGAACAATGCAAAAACAAACAAGATTAGCGCTATGATCACCACCCATATGACACTTCTGCTGCCTTTTGAATGCACTGTGGCAGACACAGGGGTATTGGCGCTATCTTCATGAGTGTTCTCGGATGCAGGCGCTGCATTTTTCTTGCGGGTCGCTACTATGAAAAAGGCTATCGCAACACCAATTATGGCAAGAATTCTCAATGTGTTTAAAAAGGTTCTCACAGCAGCTTCCATATCTACATGCCCTCGTGCAATTGGCTGCGGGAAGTTTACCAGCGTTGCAGTTTGGACAAAGGGTACCGCATCACCCGGCCGCAGAAGCAGACGTGTAATGGCTTGCTCGGAAGCTCCGGCGATCAGTGAGGCATACAATGTGGCGGCATCCAGATCATCACCAAAACGTATGTCTTCCAGCGCAAGTCTGATATTGTCGATAGAAAGATCATTTGCCGCAAGACTCAGCATGGCTTCATCCACGATGCTCACCAGCAGGGCTGCCTCCAGTCCTCTGCCGCGTTCGTCTGTTACATCAATGTCCAGACTGACGATTGCTCCCGGTCTATATTCAGGCATATCGCTGCGTACCGTCAGTTGCATGTAATGACCCGGATCTATAAATACTGTCTTACGTGCATGAGGTAGACTTTCTATCGGATTGCCATGCGTTGCGCTGACGCACACGGCATAAATATCTATGAGACCAAACACATCCCCAAGGTTTAGCTCTGCGCTATCTTGTGTAGTGTATACCATTTGAATAAGCCGATCATTTCTATAGGCATATATTTTGAACATATCACCCTGTCCCCGGCGATTAAGGCTGAGATAGATTGTTTCGCCCATTGCATAGCGCGGTTTATTGGTACTTAGGGTGATATCCCGCAGGACACCATCAAATACAAAGTCCTGTTGTATGCTGTTATTGTCCGTATCCACGGCACGGATTTGGATGTGATTTACATCCGTCACATCTTCCAATATGAACACGCCTATGCCATTATGGTCTGTAGCTACTTGACGGCTGAAACCACGTCCTGAGATCTGTAAAAAAGTCTGCACCGGATCACCATTTGCAGTATGTGTAAAAACATAAACGGTGTTAGGCATCGCTTGCACCAGATACCCATGCTCAGGCATGACATCTATTTCAAACACACCCTCAGATGCACGTACACTTGTGCTCGCTTCTATCCTGTAGTTAGAGTTGTCTATAACTTCTACCCAAATATCATAGCGTCCTGTGCGATCTGCAATATAGCTAAAGCTAAATTCGCCATTTTCATCTAACGCAATGTCTGTAAATTGGAGCGTACCATTTACATATACATTCACGACACCTTGGTTGACCGGCTCGCCAAAGAAATACATTGCATGGCCTGTCAAATATATGGTTTCACCTGTGAGGTATTCGTTTTTATCTGTCTGCAAAGTGACTTCAAAACGTGGCAGTACAAATGGGCTGACTTCAAATGTGGATTGCGTCCGAACCACACCATTGTGCTCTACAGCCAATCGATAAAGCCCGCTGTTCACCTCATCAGCAAGCCTGAATCTGCCGCTGATAATACCAAAATCAGAGGCCTGTGCCGCCTCGACAAAAACACGATTGTCATTACCGTCAAAGATAGAAATAACAAACTGCTCGCCGGCAATAGGATGCGCCGTAGCGCTGGCTAGTGCCATGATGCGAAATAGCACATCGTCACCCGGGTTATATAGCCCTTTGTCAAAATGTATAATAAAGTTTTGTTCTGAGTCATGCGCAATACGAATGTCTCTATTAAAATGTTCCATGCCAAACTCAGACGCCACAGTTATAAGTAAATTGTGATATCCGCTTTCCGTGTTGTGTAAGGGAAACTCAATGGTGCTGCGCCCGAAATAGTCGGTACTGAAAGATACAGGTTCGTTAACCATGCGATCATTCCTATGTAAGGATACGTCCAAATCCGCTTTTAACGGTTGGCCTTGCAAGTCGCTTAGCTGAACTGTGGCTACAAAATTTGTGTCTGCATAATACACTTCGTTAGTCACTATGTGGAGCTGATGCTGCATAACCATTTCTTCTCGTGATTGCCGGGCATCATGGCTTAGCTGAAATTGTACATGACGTGCCAGCAGCAATACGATAACTGCTGCCAGTATGTACATTGCGACACTTGTACGTTTTTTCATAGTAATAACCTCTCTTACTTTATCAGTTTTTACAATTGTATTAGTTAAATGTTTCATAAATGTTACATAACTATTACATGGCCTCACTACATCGGATTATTGATTTGCGAAAGAGTCTATTAATTAAAACGCCTTTAGACAGTCGATAGATCCTTCAATAAAAAGATTGCCAAACAAGCTCATGTAGCGTGCGATTTTCGAATCTATCAATCTTGTTTTATGTCCCTGTTCAGTGAGTAATGATCATTTTAGAATAATTTATGAAAATTTTACAATTCTTTTATAAAATCTATAGCAAATCTGTTGTTTGTGTGCTATAGTGCTGTTATGTCGCTTTGAGACAATCAGTATTGTACATCCAAACCACAATCAAATATATGCTAGAGGTTGCGAAAGGCAAGGTATCCAATGAATGATAACGGAGGGCGATCCGGATGTCAGCGGGGAATGTGCCATTCGCCGAAAGGAAAGTGTAGGCCAAAATTTTCCTTGGGGATAGTGTTCAGCACACTATCACTGTCATGTGTTACATGAAGCGCTACGAAGATATATCTTTGTAGTGCACTTTTTTTCCAAAAAACGCAAAGTAAACCAAACCTACAACAACTAATAATCGAAAGGAATGGGTTAATTATGAAAGCAACAATAAGACTAAGGATGAGTACGCATGATGCGCACTATGGAGGAAATCTGGTTGATGGTGCGCGAATGCTGGCATTGTTCGGCGACGTTGCTACGGAACTTCTGATCCGCAACGATGGTGACGAAGGATTATTCAGAGCGTATGATTCCGTTGATTTTCTGGCTCCGGTATATGCAGGAGATTACATCGAGGCCACAGGCGAAATTATTGAAAAAGGCAACAGCGCACGCAAGATGATCTTTGAAGCAAAAAAAGTCATCGCTCCACGTCCGGATATCAGCGACTCGGCTTGTGATGTTCTGGATGAGCCTATCATCGTGTGCAAAGCCAGCGGCACATGCATCGTGCCTAAAGACAAACAACGGCGATAACCAATACAACTTTTGCAACTGTGTGCATCTCGAAAATGGAGGTCTGCCCATGAACAATGACCATTATGAAAGAAGTGTACAAATCATTTAACGGCTACCCAATAAGGAGGACAATGCCATGGAAAAACTCATCATAACCACCTGTATATGCGGCGCTGAGGTCACCAAAGAACAAAATCCCGCCGTACCATACACCGTAGAGGAAATCGTCAGAGAGGCCAAAGGTGCATACGATGCAGGCGCTTCGATAATTCATCTGCACGTGCGTGAAGACGATGGAACACCCACACAAAGTGTTGAAAGATTCAAATTATGCATGGATGCTATAAAAGCCGCCTGCCCCGACGTGATCATACAACCTTCAACCGGCGGCGCAGTAGGTATGACTAATGACGAACGCCTTCAACCAATTACATTAAATCCAGAAATGGCAACCCTAGATTGCGGTACATGCAATTTCGGCGGTGACGACATATTTGTAAACTCCGAAAACATGATTATTGATTTTGCGCAAAAAATGACCGCACGCGGAATAAAGCCGGAAGTCGAATGTTTTGACAAAGGCATGATTGATACCGCAATCAGATTAAACAAAAAGGGCATAATTCCCTCTCCCATGCACTTCGACTTTGTTTTAGGTGTAAACGGAGGCATCTCGGCACAAGCACGAGACTTGACCTTTATGGTGGACAGCATACCGCCCGGCAATACTTGGACTGCCGCCGGTATCGGAAGAGCGCAGTTTCCAATGGCTGCAATGGCCATACTTATGGGTGGACACGTGCGTGTCGGCTTTGAAGACAATATTTACATAGAAAAAGGCGTACTTGCAAAATCAAACGGTGAATTGGTCGAAAAAGCGGTCAGACTGGCTCAGGAGCTTGGCCGTCCAATAGCCACCCCCGATGAGGCCAGAAAAATTCTCGGACTCCCCTTGCGCAAATAAGCATTAAAACGTACATCCTCGTAGGGGCGAACTGCGTTCGCCCGCAGAACTTGCAAACCCACCCGGGCGAACTAACGGTTTCGCCCTACAATGAAAATATCAAGGAGGAACTAAAGCAATGGCAACACAAGGAAACAAATATGGAATACATCGTGTAATCGAGCCCCAAGGCGTATTGACACAAGCCGCACAAAAAATAGACAACGATATGACTAAACACTATACCAATGAAATAATCTGCGATGTAATTTCGTTAAATATCGACTCGGCATCCTTTACTCAAATCAAAGAAGCCTGCAACAAAGACCCTCAAAAAATCGAGGAAATGATTCTCAGCATTGTAAACGAAAGAGGCAAGATGCAAAACCCGGTAACAGGCTCAGGCGGCATGTTCATTGGCACCGTGTCATATATCGGTGAAGACCTTAAAGATCGTGATCTCAAGGTCGGCGACAAAATCGCCTCCCTCGTATCGCTCTCACTGACCCCTCTAAAAATTAACAAAATCAAAAAAATCCACATGGACATTGACAAAGTTGATGTTGATGGAAAAGCCGTTCTCTTTGAAAGTGCCATCTATGCCAAGCTTCCTGACGACATGAGCGAAGCACTTGCACTGGCTGCGCTAGACGTTGCAGGCGCACCTGCCCAGACTGCAAAACTGGTCAAACCCGGCGACAGTGTATTGATCCTCGGTGCCGGTGGAAAGTCCGGAATTTTGAGCGGATACGAAGCGGTTAAAAGAGCGGGCCCGACAGGAAATGTCATCGCATCAGTACGCCGTGAGCTTCAAGGCAAAGAACTCCTTGAGCTTGGCGCTTGCACAAACTACATTGTTGCCGATGCGACCGCTCCGGTTGATTTGCTTGAAAAAGCGCTGGAAGCCAATGGCGGCAGAGAATACGATATATCCATCAGTTGCGTCAATGTCGAAGCTTGCGAAATGGCTGCTATCCTGCCGGTACGTGACGGCGGAACGGTCTACTTTTTCTCCATGGCCACAAGCTTCACCAGAGCAGCCCTCGGTGCAGAAGGTGTCGGCAAAGATGTCGTAATGCTTGTCGGAAACGGTTATACTAAAGATCATGCAGAAATCACGCTTTGGGAGTTGCGGGAAAGTGAAAAAATCCGCAATCTGTTCAACGCAAAATATATTTAATCAGGACGTAATTTTCAAAATAACGAGTTAAAGCCCAGTTATTTAACATGCAAGTACATAAGAGCAACCCATCTTCTATTTTCAAAAGGAGCAAAATCATGAATGAAAATAAACGTATAATTTTTTCCGATGTACCAGAAAGTGATTGGAACAACTGGACATGGCAAATAAGAAATAGAGTAGAAGCCCTTGATGAGTTAAAAAAGAGCGTAACACTCTCTCCCGAAGAGGAAGAGGGCGTTGAAAAGTGCCTTCAAACCATGAGAATGGCCGTCACACCATATTATCTGTCACTCATAGATCCCAATGACCCCAACGACCCGGTGCGCAAGCAAAGCATACCCACAGCATTAGAACTTCACCAGTCCAAGGCCGACCTCCTCGACCCGCTCCACGAAGACGGCGATTCGCCTGTACCGAACCTTACACACAGATATCCGGACAGAGTGCTTATGTTGGTCACTGATCAGTGCTCCATGTACTGCCGTCACTGTACGCGCCGTAGATTTACCGGTCATACTGATGCCATGACCCCCTCTGAGATTGTCGATAAGCAAGTCGAATACATCCGCAACCATCCAGAAGTGAGAGATGTTCTGCTTTCAGGCGGTGACCCACTCACTTTATCCGATGACCGGCTCGAAAGTATATTAAAAAAACTCAGAGACATAGAACATGTAGAAATAGTCCGCATCGGCTCTCGAATCCCTGTCGTCATGCCCCAAAGAATCACTCCGGAACTTTGCAATATGCTCAAAAAATATCATCCGGTTTGGCTCAATACACATTTTAACCATCCAAAAGAAATCACCCCCGAGGCCAAAAAAGCTTGTGCTATGCTGGCCGATGCAGGCGTTCCGCTTGGAAATCAATCCGTACTTCTGGCCGGAATCAATGACTGTATCCATGTGATGAAGGAACTGGTACACAAACTGGTCATGATGAGAGTCCGTCCGTACTATGTCTATCAATGCGACCTATCTATGGGACTTGAACATTTCCGCACTCGTGTTTCGAAGGGCATTGAAATCGCTGAAGGACTTCGTGGTCACACCTCAGGTTTTTGCGTGCCTACTTTTGTCGTTGATGCACCCGGCGGCGGCGGAAAAATCCCGGTAATGCCGCACTATCTAATCTCCCGAAGCACCAAACGCACGATACTGAGAAACTTCGAAGGGGTCATCGCCGCATATGCCGAACCGGAAAACTATGTCGGAAATTGCACATGCGATGTCTGCACCGGCAAGCGCCAAGTTAAGCAAATTGGTGTCAGCGGACTTGAGCAAGGCTTTGAGCTGGCACTTGAACCAAAAAATCTGGTCAGGGCAGAAAGAAGCAAATCTGCAAAATTGCATTAGATAGTAAGGATGTGATTTTCCATGCAAAAAAAATTAAACTTAAATCAAACATTGATAGACAAAGCCAGAGCCAGTGCTGCGCGCGTGGCTGAGGAAACTCAGGCATTTATACTGCAACACACAACCGTCACTGTTGAGCGCGCAATCTGCCGACTTCTGGGCATCGATGGCACAAATGCAGTTGAAGTCCCATTGCCTAATATCGTAGTGGATCACCTGCAAGATAAAGAACTCTTATCCATGGGTGCCGCCTATCATATCGGCAATGCCATGCTTGAAACCGGTCTATCTCCCCAACAGATTGCAACTGAAATTGATAAAGGTGCGTTGGATTTTTCAAAGCTCCCCTCAAATCCGCCGGAAGCGATAAAGTCAAAGATCATGCCTTTGGCAGAGCTTACCATAGAACATATCCGTAAAAATGCGCACACCCGAAAAACGCATCTCGAAGAATATGGCGAAAAAGATGCCCCCTATATCTACGTCATCGTCGCCACAGGTAATATCTACGAAGACATCGTCCAGGCCAAAGCCGCAGCACGTCAAGGCGCTGATGTTATCGCCGTAATACGCACCACAGGCCAAAGCTTGCTTGACTATGTACCCTATGGCGCAACCACCGAAGGATTCGGCGGTACATATGCCACGCAAGAAAATTTCCGTCTCATGCGTACAGCACTTGACGAAGTGGGCGCTGAGCAAAAGCGGTACATCCGTCTTTGCAACTATTGCTCCGGTCTGTGTATGCCCGAAATTGCGGCAATGGGCGCACTTGAACGCTTGGATATGATGTTAAACGATGCACTGTACGGCATCTTGTTTAGAGACATAAATATGCAAAGGACTGTGATTGATCAGTATTTTTCAAGGATGATCAACTCTTTTGCAGGGATCATTATAAACACCGGTGAAGATAACTATCTCACCACTGCTGATGCGGTTGAAGAAGCCCACACTGTACTGGCTTCGCAATTCCTCAACGAGCAATTCGCTCTGGCTGCCGGACTGCGCGAGGAGCAGCAAGGATTAGGCCACGCTTTCGAGATTGACCCGGAGGTCGAAGATGCTTTTTTACTTGAACTGGCTCAAGCGCAGATGGCAAGAGAAATCTTTCCTAAAGCGCCGCTCAAATACATGCCGCCAACCAAGTTTATCACGGGGGATATTTTTAAAGCCTATGTGCAAAACGCCCTCTTTAATGCGGTCACCGTAATCACAGAGCAAAAGGTACACTTACTCGGTATGCTCACCGAGGCCATTCATACGCCATTTTTGTCTGATAGAGCGCTGTCGATTGAAAATGCCCGCTACATTGAGCGGACGATGCGCCACCTCGGAGATGAAATCACCTTCAAAGACGGTGGCCTCATACAGTCACGTGCAGCGCATGTGCTGGAAAAAGCTGCCACACTGCTCGAAGACATCGAGCGTCAAGGTTTGTTTGCGACACTGGAAAAAGGCATGTTTGCCGGGATCAAAAGAGCACGTGACGGTGGAAAAGGACTGTCCGGTGTGACCCAAAAAGATGCATTATACTTCAATCCATTTATCGACGCTATGAAAGGAGGGTCAGCAGTATGAGCACAGGACTTGATTTAACAAATCTCCGCCCATATGGCGACACGATGAATGATGGCAAAATCCAACTCAGCTTTACCCTTCCGGTCAAAGACGATGAAAAAGGAATGGAAGCCGCAAGCCGTCTGGCCAAAAAAATGGGCATTGAAAACCCCAGCATAGCCAGCCACATTCCGCTTGACGATGCATTTACACTGTACATTGTCTATGGCGCTGTGGTACACAGTGTTGACTATAGCAATATTCAGGTTGCAACGCTCAGTGACAAAGTCATGGATATGGAAGAAGTAAACGACTATATCCGTGAACGTATAGGCCGAAAAGTGGTGGTTGTGGGCGCTTCTACCGGAACTGATGCACACACTGTCGGAATTGATGCAATCATAAACCGCAAGGGACTGGCAGGACACTATGGGCTTGAGCGGTATGAGATGATTGATGCGCATAATCTGGGCAGCCAAGTGCCCAACGAAGACTTTTTGCGCAAGGCCAAGGAGTTAAATGCCGATATTCTACTGGTATCCCAGACCGTAACGCAAAAGGATGTTCATATCCAAAATCTGACGGAGCTTATTGAGTTGATGGAAGCAGAGGGTGTGCGCCAGAACTACACCATCGTCTGCGGCGGCCCGCGTATCAGCAATGATCTGGCAAAGGAGCTCGGCTACGATGCGGGTTTCGGCCCCGGCAAGTTTGCCGAAGACGTTGCGACATTTGCGGTGATGGAGTTGGCCGAACGTAATATCTAATACGTATCAATCATTTGCAAAAAAGCGACGAGGGTTTAAACTTACCCTCTGTCGCTTTTTTGTAGTTCTGTGCATTAGCATGATCGTTAGAGTAAAATATAATCCATCACAGTCAAAATGAAGTTCGGGTATATGTGACCATCAACTTCCAGCACTTCAAGCATCACGCCTGCATCTTCTCCTGTTTCTTCCAATATGAATTCACGGCCTATTTCAGCCAGCACGTCTAGGTCAATGATATCTTTATCAACCTCACCATTTATCCATCTTATGGCATAC
>WQVH01000043.1 GCA_009781695.1 Oscillospiraceae bacterium | reverse complement strand
GAGTGGTTATAAAGGTATATGTGAGTTTCTCCCGAAACGGAAAATGCCGCCAAGCCTGTATTTACAGGATATGGCGGCTTATGGGGACTTATAAAGAGATAGTCAAAAACTGCATACAGTATTTGATTTAACAAAAAAAAGAAATGAAAATTCTGAGTTAGATTATTTGCGCAATCTTGTTAATCTTCAATTTTCTCTCGCATATGCAGGAGATTCTCAGGGGTATAGCTTTACGCAATGGTTTAGTGACCTTGTCGCTCATAATGGACAAAAAGTAGTGTGGCAATGCAACAATGATGTAATAAATTTTCAACCATACGGCAGAGGTATAAAATATTCAAGCGCAATGCACTTGGGAGGGAAAAATGTCGTAGTTTTTGGCAAATATGTTGATAGTGGTGCAAACAATCCATATCAAGAGGAATGGGATTCTGAATCCTTGTTTGACGTAAAAGTTATTCGTTCGGAAATATATTTAGTGAACGATGTAGAATACTATTTTACACAATTTAAGCTTGAGCGTGATGACGTGTTCGGTCTTGAGCAATTGGAATATTCCAAATCGATAGGAGCCTCTACCCCCATGCACCACACACAATCCGCAAAACTAACCTTCCACATCCCACACGCCGCATCCCTCAAAGATAAACGCCAAGTCTGTCGCAGCCTAATCGACAAAACACGGCGACGCTTCAACGCCGCCGTATCTGAGGTGGACACACAAGATATACACCAGACCCTCACCATCGGCGTCGCCGTCCTGTCGGGAGATTTCACCCACGCAAGGCAGTCTCTGGACGAGATCATCCGCTTCATGGAGGAACACGTGGAGGCGGAACTTGTGGGCGTGGAGGTTTGACACACGTAGGACACAAATTGACTTTCATTTCTATAAGGCTGCCACACCCTTTTGTCATCTATCTCGGTCTATACAAGTTAACCTCCCGTTCTGCATTCCTAATGTCAATGGCAAAAAAGGAGCCTATAACCGGCCTCGAAAGGCACGATGAGGTTCTTCGTCAAAAACTAACTGATAGTTGATGGTAAAATTTTGGCATATGCTCCAACTCTTCCTCAACTCTTCCAATTCTTCCCTTAACTCTTCCGGCTTTTCGTTGCTAATGGGAGCGTTGGGTTGTATAATAAAAGCAGTTTTTAGCCGATTGCGAAAATCGGAACACTCAACAGAGAGAAGCATGTGGTTCGTGTGAATGTAAGAAATGCTTATCCCAAAAGTCTGTAAAGCTTCTAAATTCCCAAGACAAATAATCACGCAAGTCTATTATGCAAGAGAGCGTCGAATATTTGGATTTCGTATCACTCATGCAATGAGCTTTCGTATAGATTTGAAAAGGTGAGTTTTGTTGTTTTGCACCTACAATTATACCGCAAAAGTAGAGAAAAACCAGTAGATAGATCACTCGAAAAACCGCATATATCCTATGTTTTTTGAGTTTCGCAATCGACTAAAAAATAAAAAGATTGGAGGCATGAGAGCATGAACGCTGTAAGGGCACTCACAGAAGGTGTAACGCAAGATATATTTGCATATATGGTAGATAATAACAAAGGGATTGTTGCAAGATGAAGAGTCAAAGAAAAATAAAGAAATATAAAACCCAGATTGTTGTCGCAGCTTGCGTAGTAGTTCTCGTTGTGTCAGTAGCGGCAGTGCTTTCGCTATTTTTTTCTGATGACCTGACCCGCACCGATAATCCGGATTATGCTGGCGACCTTGTTCATACAGATGATTTGGCTTATGCCGATGACAATCTGACCCATAAAAGCTATTGGTTTGGAGCGCAGCCTGACATAAGCGTAATTTCGTCCGCTTTATTGGAGATTGACTTATATAGCATTTATGAACGCGAGAGAATTCTCTCTGTTTCACCTTCGGGTAATTTTATTTTAACGGTAAATCTTGGGTATCCGGACATATCTAATCGCTTGGCATATGGTTTGCCCAACGGTTTTGGATGGCAGGTAGGTTATGTGGCTATTTATTCATTGAGTGATGACAGCTTCCAGCTTGACAGGCGGATATACATTGATCCTGTGGATGATCCTGCCCTCAGTGGCACGTTGGCTTCAAGCGGCCACGATGGGATTGCTTGGAATGATGATGAAAGGCAAATACTCATTGCGAGTAGTCACTTGGAGTTACACAGCTTCTTTGTGAGTACACGCTCAGAGATATTTCTTTTGGACATAGAAAATCAAACTTTTGAAGACCTCACAGGCCTTGATGATTGGATGCCAACTCGCCATAACATACTTCCCCAATGGACGGGCTCGAATAGTTTTATGTTCGTTCGCTATGAGGCTGGCCAAGATGAGGATTTAATATCAAGCTTAATGAGTATGGATATCAACACGGGTGAGGAAACACTGCTATCTGACCTTTCGTATGATGGGCGCCCATGGTTTACGCTGTCAGACTACAGAGTGTTTGGTGATATTGTATATGCAGTTTCAGTTTCGGGTCTGTTTTCAATCCGCCTTGATGAGGGTGTAAGTTCGCCGCAGCGTCTTAAAGATATATCAGATCTGAGAGAAAAAGAGTGGATGTTAGATGCATTTACCAGTGTGCAAATTTCACCTGATGGTCGGTGGGCCTTGCTTACTGCAACGGATAGGAGGATATGGTCACGTGATTTTCCCTTTGCTGATGGTAGGCATATTGCACGGTGGAGTTATCCGGATGCATCTGAGGAAGAACTTGAAGTGCTTGCTGAGCGGTACGCCCAACCTGATCCCAGAGATGCTGTAAGTATGCTAACCGGACTGCAATGGATTCCGCACCACGCTGTCATACTTTTTGATATTGAAAATAATAGGATGGTTGATCCATTTATATCAAGGGATTTACAGCCATATGTTGTCGTAGCGGCAGGTGCAACTTTTGCACCTGATGGGTCGTCTATTTTGGTTTCTGTTCTTGGTGACGGTGGTGTGTGGATGCCTGATACTTTTTTCGATGAAGTAACCCTTTTTCAAATCAGAATTGATGACGAATCCTTTGATGCTATGCGTATATTCAAAACGGAGTTGGAAGATTCACCGCCTGAGATGGTTTTGTGGTTTGGGAATAATTTAATTGCCATGCGTTCATGGGGAGGCAGGCTTCCAAATATGCCTGTCCAGTTGGTGATTCCCGCGGCATTTGAAGCGTTTTTATAATGTTATCATTGATTTGGGTGTTCCGTTTGATGGCGGGATTAGACATATTAGCGAACTTGAAAATATACCCATCATATTTAGCTGACAAAAGAAGAATCGAAAAGACCAAACATGAATTCAAAGAATCGCTAGAGCAGAGCCTATGCACACACAATCCGCAAAACTAACCTTCCACATCCCCAACGCCGCATCCCTCAAAGATAAACGCCAAGTCTGTCGCAGCCTAATCGACAAAACACGGCGACGCTTCAACGCCGCCGTATCTGAGGTAGACACACAGGATATGCACCAAACCTTAACCATCGGGGTCGCCGTCGTGTCGGGAGATTTCACCCACGCAAGGCAGTCTCTGGACGAGATCATCCGCTTCATGGAGGAACACGTGGAGGCGGAACTTGTGGCTGTGGAGATCGAATAAGCCGCCATCACCCCCCAATTTGACACACGTATGACACAAAAACCGCCACACCCCCTTGCAATTCCAACACCCGAAATTCTCCAAGAGATAATATGCGACTATTTAACCCCCTTGAAAGCCCTGTGTTTTCAAGGGGGTTTGTGTTCTAGGGTGTGTCACAAAAAGCACCGTCACATACGGCACTTTTTCACATGGAGCTCCCGGCCGGATTCGAACCGGCGACCTACGCATTACGAATGCGTTGCTCTACCAACTGAGCTACGGAAGCGTCTCATATCAAAACGGATTGTACTACAACTCCGGCGACTTGTCAACATGGACAAAGCGTGGTATTATATAGTGCAGTTTTATATGAAGTACAACGTTTGGAGCACATAACGATGGAGATGGACAAAATTTCATTGAACCCCGACATGATGCGTGTCAAGGAACTATTTGCCCCCAATTACACACTGGCTTGGAAATTTTTAGAAGCATTTGAGTGGCCATGGACAATACTCCCCGAAATCGGCAACATTGTACAAAAAATTGCTGCCGAACTTGACCCAACGCAATACAACATACTTGAAAACAATGTTTTTATACACAAATCCGCATCAATCGCACCATCGGCACATATCGGAAAATCTGTCATCATCGGAGCAGATACCGAAGTACGCCATTGCGCATTTATAAGAGAAAATGCCATTATCTCTGGCGGTACAGTCGTTGGCAACTCCACAGAGCTCAAAAATGTCATCTTATTTGACAAAGTACAAGTCCCCCACTTCAACTATGTGGGCGACTCAATTCTGGGCTATAAATCGCATCTGGGCGCCGGTGCAATCACATCGAATGTGAAAAGTGACAAAACTCTGGTTACCGTACATTACGAAGGGCAAAAGATTGAAACCGGCCTTAAAAAATTCGGAGCAATTTTAGGCGATCATGTCGAAGTCGGCTGCAATTCGGTCTTAAATCCAGGCAGCGTTATAGGCTCTGGCACAGCCGTGTACCCACTATCCTCCGTGCGTGGATTTGTCCCTGCGGACAGTATTTACAAAAAACAAGGGGTCATCACCCCTCGGCGTTAGGAATAGAAATATGGAACTTATTGGGCAAAGGAACATGGAGAACCTATCACATGCATATATCGTTTCACCAACATTGGTCAGTGCACTTGCCCAAGCAGCGCTGTGCTCCGCCACGGACGATGTAAAGCCCTGCACTCATTGCATTCATTGTGACAAGGCCTCACGAGGCATCCACCCGGACATCAATTGGGTCAGCAGAGCCAAAGACAAAAAAGAAATCGCCATTGAGCAAATACGCAGCCTCAGAAAGTCGGTCATAGTGATTCCGAACGATGCGGCAAAAAGCGTCTATATCATAGAAGACGCAGACACCATGAATAAGAATGCCCAAAATGCACTCTTGCAAATGATTGAAGAACCGCCACCTCACGCCATGTTTATACTGAGCACAACAAAAACAGCAGCACTCTTACCTACCGTGCGCTCTCGCTGTGTTGAGCTTTCGGCACTGCCGCAACAGCTGATTTCTACAGATTCACAAGCACAGGCACTGGCTAATGAGTTTTTCACAACACTAAGCGCCGACCACTATGAATTTACCACTTTCATGTTCAAACTTGAAAAACTTGACAAAGAATCAATGACCCAGTTTATAGACGCAGCAAAAGAAAGCACAACCATAAGATTAAAATCGGCAATAAGCCGCAACAGCAGCATAAACCACAGGACACTTGCACTGGCTGAACGTGTGCTTACAAAAGCCGCTGACATGCTGGAATTGAATGTAGGTACAGGACATATCTCCGGTATGATCTGTGCCAGTCTGCTGGAAGATTAAGCACCGAAAAGAGGTTTTATTTTGATAGAAATAGTTGGTGTACGTTTTAACAATAGAGGAAAAGTATATTATTTCGACCCGGCCGGAATCATCATTTCAAAAAGTGAAGATGTCATCGTTGAAACCGCCAAAGGACTTGAATACGGCACATGTGCAAGAGGAAATCATCAGATTGAAGATACCTCTATTATCTTGCCGCTCCGTCCTGTCATTCGCATTGCGACCGAAGAGGATCATCGCAGCTATCTGGCCGGCAAAGCCAGGGAAAAGGAAGCTTTTGATTATTGCATCAAAAAAATCGCTGATTTTGGACTCGATATGAAGCTCGTCAGTGTCGAATATGGCTTCGAAGGCAATAAGATTCTTTTCTTTTTCACTTCGGACGGTCGTGTCGATTTTCGTGAATTGGTCAAAGACCTTGCAGGGCAATTTAAGGCGCGTATTGAGTTGCGCCAAATCGGGGTGCGTGACGAAGCCAAAATGCTTGGCGGTCTCGGTGTTTGCGGAAAAGGTTTTTGTTGCTCACAATTTCTGACAGAATTTCACCCGGTTTCAATAAAAATGGCCAAAACACAAGGGCTTTCACTCAATCCTACCAAAATTTCCGGTACATGCGGAAGACTCATGTGCTGCTTAAAATACGAAGAGCACGCATATGAAGATCTTGTCAAAAAAGCTCCTAAAATAGATGCTTTTGTTGAGACTCCATCCGGCAAAGGTACCGTCATCAACGTCAATCTTCTGCGCGCAAATGCAAAAGTAAGACTCGAAGATGGGCTGGACACCACGCTAAAGACATTTAGCTTCGATGAGCTTGATGTATTGGGCGGCAAGGGACGCAGAGCTGAATATATCGCCGCAAAAGCTGAGGGCAAACTTGAGGAAGCCGGATTCAAAATCACACCGCCGCCGGAGCCAAAGTACAATTTGGATTCGCCCAAGCCATCTCCAAAAGAAGGACGCCCGCACAGCGCTCCACCGCACAGAAGTTTCGGACAGACTGCACATAAGCAAGACAGTCATTTCCCCCAGAAGAGTCAGTCAGATCACAAGAAACCCACACACCATGCCCATGCGGAACGCGTGATGCGTGATGTGGACAAAACACTCAAGCCCAACCGCCCACAGCCCCTTGAGACCGTACAGGGCAAAAAGTCAAAACGCCGCAGAGGCGGCGGTCGCGGAGGCCCCGGCGGCAGACCGAAATAAAAACAGCACTGCAGGCATTCGCAACACATACTCATAGTACTGTTCCTTTGGTACGCCCACTTTATTCATCCGCATTTTGTACGCTTTCATTTAAAATCAAAGCACTGCGCCGGCATCTTATTGCACCAGCGCAGTGTTTGTTTTATCATATCGGAGGTATTACATTTTTTCGGGCGCTGTGATTCCCAATATTTCAAGACAGATGCTGATGACCGCACGTACCATATCGGCCAACTTGAGCCGCGCAAGCAGCAGCTCCCTTTCCTCTCCTTTAATGCGGCAAGCACTGTAGAATTTATGAAATCGTGCAGCAAGTTCGACCACATACTTATTGATCCGTGAGGGATCATAGTCACGCGCCGCAAGCTTTATTTCTTCCGGCAGGAGCGATATCTGCTTTATCAGCTCATGCTCTGTCTCTGAACTGAGCAGTGCAGTGTTTATCTGCGCAAATCCCGGTACATCATACCCTTCCGCCCGGAGTGTCGCAATCATACTGCATATTCTGGCATGCGCATACTGCACATAATATACCGGATTTTCGCTATCTTGCCTGACCGCCAGACCCAAGTCAAATTCCAGATGACTATCGGGCTTTGCATTAAAAAAGAATCTGCATGCATCAACCGAAATTTCATCAAGCAAGTCATTGAGCGTCAGTGCCTTACCCGTCCGCTTCGAGACTTTTACAGTTTCACCATCTCTCGTCAGACGCACCATTTGCATGATCAAAAAATCAAGCTTACTTCCGTCCACACCCAGAGCTGGCGCAGACATAGAGGCTTTCATCCTGAGCGCATGACCGTGATGATCTGCACCCCATACATCAATCACTCTATCAAAACCTCGCTCAAGTTTATCACGGTGATAGGCTATATCTACTGCATAATACGTGTAAAACCCATTGGCTCTACGCATCACTTCATCTTTGTCAGCGCCCAGTTCCATATTTTTTAGCCACAATGCGCCATCTTTTTCGTAAATCAATCCACCTTTATCCAAAAGCTCAATTGTCTCGGCAACATATCCGCGCTCATGCAATTGACTTTCATGAAACCATTCATCAAAACCGATGCGGTAACGCTCAAGGTGTGCTTTCATCAGCGCAGTATTATATGGCAACCCAAATTCTATGAATTTTCTAATTCGCTCATCCTCTGCAAGCTGCTTAAGCGCATCTCCTTGCGCATCAAAAATCAGCTCAGCCAAGTTGCGAATATCATCACCATGATACCCATCTTCCGGAAATGTGTAATGCGCCTCACCGAGACACAATTGCATATATCTTGCATCAATCGATTTTCCAAAAAGCGCCACTTGATTTCCGGCATCATTGACATAGAACTCACGCCACACATCATATCCTGCTTTACCTAAAATGGCAGCCAACGTGTCTCCCAATACACCACCGCGTGCATTGCCTATGGTCATAGGCCCTGTGGGATTTGCCGAAACAAATTCGACCATGACCTTTTTGCCGTCGCCGATATTGATCACACCATAATCTGCGCCCATATCTTCAACATTTTTTATCACTTCATCATACCATTTGTCAGCCAAAAAGAAGTTTATAAATCCCGGCCCTGCTATTGACGAGTCACGAAAATAACTGCCCTCAAGCTCAAGGTAGCTCGTGAGCACTTCCGCAATTTTCCTCGGCGATAATTTGAGCATTTTGGCTGCCGCCATCGCGTGTGTCGCAGCATAATCACCATGCGTCACATCCCGCGGTATCTCTACCGAACCGGACAGCAAAGCTCCGGCAGGTAAATCGCCTGTCTCTCGCGCCTTTTCACAGGCCTTATTGATGATTTCGTCAATTTGCTTTCTTGTATTTTCTATTATATTCATAACGCACCACTCATCCTTACTGTCTTACTGTGGAAATGATTTGATGTCTATCTGAAAGAGATTTCTGCTGACTGAAACATTATCCACTTCTATATCATAACGAATTTCCAGCGAGCCGCCATCATCATACAAGTTCTTATGGATGCTATGCGTATCTATACCCATAAGGATCGAACCGTATGGTGTATCATATAGGAAATGATGCTTTTGATTTTCAGAAAATATCATATCTCCGGTCGTGCCTCCGGTGCGGCTCAAAATGACCCGATCCGATTCCACGTTAAATGTGGTTAGCATTCCATTTACACCTGTAAGTTCACTTTCAACATAGCTGAATGTCGATATTCCATCTTTACACAAATACTCACCATCCGTCATGAGTTCAAATGTATCGTCCTCATTTTCAGCCGGTACCGGCGTGCCTTTTATAGAAATCATCACTTTTTTTATATCTTGTACCATTGTTCTTACCTTCCTGTATTTGAGGCACTTCGTAGGGAGTCGCACACCTCAAAAGTATTTAACTTACTTTTATTCTAGCGCAACTTGCTTTACCTGTCCTGAGACTTTTGATTCAAGAAATTCGGATGCAAGTGCTGAAAATCCCTCTATGCTGTCTGTAACAAAATATCGTATAGATCCAGCATTTCCATCATTTTGAGGCAGCTTATTTGTTCTGATGTCTTTCGCAACAGACTTCGCTGTCTCAGCACCTGAATCTATAAGTGTCACCGTAGGCCCCATTACCTTAGCGATCACATCACGCAAGAGCGGATAGTGTGTACACCCCATAATCAAGGTATCTACTTGCGCATCTTTCAGTGTCTTTAAATAGTCTTCCGCTATGGTCAATGCCGCAATATCCGAGCCATCTGTCCGCCCATTTTCCGCCAGCGGGACAAAGAGCGGACACGGTACGGAGTATGTCTTAAGCTCCGGAGCAATCTTCTTTATCTCAGATTCATAAGTTCCGCTGCGTATAGTTGCGACCGTCCCTATGATACCGACTCTGCCGCTCCTTGTAGTTTCGACAGCGGTCTTTGCAGGGGCGCTGACCACTTCGTAAATCGGCATCGCGTAAGCCGCAGCTACAGTTTCATAAGCCGCACTACACACTGTGTTACAAGCAATGACCATCGCTTTGATGTCAAATGCTGCGAGAAATGCTGCATCTTGCTGCGCATATTTAACTATGGTTTCTTTCGAGCGCGAGCCATATGGAACTCTACCGGTATCCCCGAGGTAAATGATATCTTCACCGGGCAGATATTCAATAAGTTTTTTTACTGTAGTCAGTCCACCCAGCCCGGAATCAAAAACGCCAATTGCCCTTGAGTCCAATATCCAATATCCCCTCTCCAGCGATAACGCTTGACAATCTTGCCCTATGTGCCCATGTATATTATGATATTATAATGAATAAAACAAGTTAAATTTTCTTTACATCTTTGTAAATCCGGACAATAATTTGCGTATCGTCAAAAAATCCCTTACGCCCATTGACTTTTATTTAACCCATGTGTACAATGTTTGTAAGGAATTTTTCGAAAGAGTGGAGAGATGAGTTATGGAAATGGCAAAGGTCACCAGCAAAGGTCAAATCACAATTCCTGTTTCAATCCGCAGAAGACTCAACATAGATGAGGGCGATAAGCTTCTATTTATTGATAGCCCTGATGGCGTGGTTATGGTCAATCCCAATATGCTGTCCGGTGGCGTACCACAGGTCGCTGCAAAGAAAGCCACAAAACAAACACAGAAATCTAATGTGAAATCAACCGCTAAAAAGACTGACACTCAGGTTTCTCCCGATATAACCCCTGCTGCACCCGCTGTGCAAAGCGATGATCATCAAGAATCGATATCACCGGCTCAAATTAGCGCAACCAGTAAGGCATCTGATGTTATCGCCCCGGATACAAATTTATCTCACCCGGAGTCTTTAATTGAAGCACCTGCTGTTGCGCAAGCGGCCACTCAAGAGTCTGTAGCCGAAACATCACCCGCCCCTGTGCAGAGCATCCCCCAAGAGACTGTGCCTGAGATCCCCGCTGTTGCACAAGCGGTCACTCCGGAATCGGCAAACATCCCTCCTGCTGATACATCGTTTGCTCCAAGAAAGACCATATCAAAGACACTCGCTGACGCAGCCGCTGCATATCAATCTCCGGATGCGCCCGGCAGTTCTGAAAAGAATAATACGCCTTCATCTCATGGTCTTGATTTACAATCGCTGCTCAATGACATTCGATCTATCGGGTCAAGTTCCATCGGAGAAAAAAAGTTTTAACACTACAAGATTCGTCGTACAATCGCAAATAAAAAAGACGTTATGCATAGCCAAGGAGCCTCTTGAGTTCCTTGGCTGTTTTTACGGTCATAAAGCGAAAGGAAGTCTTGCGACTCCCCTTCGTCATAAGTATAAGTTTATGCACAATATATCTAAATATCTAAAGCACAGCTCCTATGTCGCTTCAATCAGGCCATAGTCGCCCTTCTTGCGCTTGTAGACAACGGAAAAGACATCGTCGCTATTTTGATTTTTGAAAACAAAGAACTCATGATCAATCAGGTTCATCTGGAGTACGGCTTCTTCCGGAGTCATCGGCTTGATTGGAAATTTCTTTGAGCGTACAATCTTAAAATCTTGTTCATCGTCATCATTTGCTTCATGCCTTACCGATGGCATCAATTCACGTTCAAGCACACCCTCACGCAGTCTTTTTTCCAAACGGGTCTTGTGCTTACGAATCTGCCGCTCAATTGCAGCCACTGCGGAGTCTATAGACGCTTGCATATCGCTGGTTGTCTCGGTTACACGATGGAACATGCCATTATTTTTGATGGTTACCTCTGCGATATAGCGTCCGCGCTCAGTTGCAAATGTGACAAAAGCCTCTGATTCAGTCTTGAAGAAGCGATCGAGTTTACCTATCTTCTTTTCGGCGTAGTCGCGCAGTTCGTCTTGGATTTCCACTTTCTTTTCTGTGAATGTGAATTTCATAATAAACAACTCCTCTTTATTTTAATGGGCGCTTTTTACTGATTATTTTGAAAATGTTGTACGCAAGTGTTCCAAATGCGGATAAAACTCCTCAAAATGTTTCTTGGCTGCTTCCAGTTTTTCTACCTTAGCTCTGGACTCCAGCGCTTCAATTTTGAAAAACCGTCCTTCATCGGCTTCACGCTTTACTCTGTCATACTCATCTCTCAAGTTGTCGTACTCAGCCCTGAGTAGCTGTATATCCTGCGTGCCTCTATTTTTGGCAGCTTGCGTTTCATCGATCACGCATCTTGCCTCATAAAGTTCCTGTTTCAAGGATTCGACTTCAAGCGCCATGGACTGCGCTTCACCGAGCGCCCGATCTCTTTCCTCAACAAGCTGGCGGATACTGACTTCAGCGTTTTCGAACACTGTGCTCAGCTCAAGCGCTCTTTGTATGGCTTGCTCGGCTTCGATCCTCAGCGGCTCAAACTCTGTGAGCATTGTATTGGCTTTGGCCTCGGCTAATTCTTTCGCCTCTTTGCACTCATTGCGTTCTTGCGCTAGGTTGGATATGTATTCTACTACATCATCACGATTAAAGCCACCAAAAAATCGTTTTCTGAAGAAATTTACTTCACCTGACATGAATTTATCTCCTATTCCTCGGTTTCTTCCGGTTCTTCGAGTGTTTCAGAATCATCCGGGTCTATTATTTCGTCTGACTCTTCCTCATCTTCCGAACCCTCTATATAATCTGTCTCATCTGATGGATCATCTGACTCGTCTGATTCACTTTCATCGTCCGGCGCTTCCGGTACTTCCGGTATCTCAGGCTCACTTGCGCCGGTATCGGTATCTCCTCCGGGTGCAGGGCTTGGCGGTCTCACAGGAGGTCGGCGACTCGGTTCACCGCTCGGTTCATCCACCTCTTCAGCAATATCATATGCGTATTCATCTTCGTATTCGTCCTGTTCGGTAACATCATCATATGTAAGTATTCCATTGGCACGCGGTGTATTTTCTAAATCCCACACATATCGGCGCTCCAACATATGTAAGTCGGTTTTGAAAAATGTGTTTTCAATCCCATAAATATCGCCCATTGATACGTCAATATGATAATAATATCCACCCAGATGAACTAAATTCCAAGCATGATATCTTCCATCCAGTGATCCTAGAATAATCTGCGATCTCAGGCCCAATTCATCGCATAGTGCCTGAAACGCCATTGCAAATCCCTCTCCTATGGCACTGCCGTTGATGAGCGCCCCAAAAGCTGTTGCAGCCGGATTTTGTATACCATGCTCTGCCAAAGTTCTTGCCGTAGCCTCATCAAAGTTGGCTACCGCAATGAGATTTCTCGCAAGAGATAGCATAAGTTGCGCATCCGTTTCTCCATGTGCGGCTTCTACACTACTCTGCGTGACCAACGATAGGCTTTCAACCAACGGTCCGAGTAATCCCGGTGGCCGTCCAAAGTCAAAACTGATTGAGAAAATCCGATCTGCTCCTATTTCAGGAAAAACTTCGACTGCAACTACAGGCCGCATAAAGAATTTTCGGGGATTTCTATAATACACATCGATGATTTTGTCAAATAGTTCATCGACAGTAATCGGTAAAATTGTACGGAAAACCGCCTCATCTTTAAACGCACTCATGATCTCCAAAAGCTGGGCGTTAAAATCCGCAAATGTTGAAACATCGACGATGGACTCTAGTTGCTCTCTGGTACGCACATATTCGATACTGATATTGATTTCAAAAAAAACGACAATCTTAGTGACCTGCCCCACAAGCGTATGAACAGCATAAACACCCAACGGATGATATGTCAATATCTCATGTATCGCCCGGTCTAACTCCTCTTGCACATCATCGGTATCATACGCAAATGAAACAAATCGCCCTTCGGTTTCGTGCGCCTTGATCAGATCAAGTATTGCGCTTCTAAGCTCCTCAAAATTCGAAACTTCGATCTGCTCGTCAGGCGGTCTTGCAACAGAGGTGAATACATGTGGGTTTTCAGTCACTCTTTCGTCTTCCAGAATCGCTGCACATCCCATCGTGGCTACAGAAATTGTGATAAGCAGCAATATGATTATTATCTTACGCATAGGCTGCCCTCCACTATGGTTTCGACTTAAAACAACTCCAGTTGCTGCTGACCTTTGTCTTCGGGTCTTAGCAGCGCCCCTGCTGCCGGAATCGCCCGCACGCGATAGCGCGATGGGTCGCTTATTGCAGTAGACTCAAGCAGCTCCGCCCGCTCAAGGACTTTACCTTTTTTGAGTGATATTACTTGTACACCAATGGTAGCACGTGTGGATTTGGGTGCAAGCGCTGAGGTGTTGAATATGAGTGTGCGTCCATCACTTGAAGAGACAGCGACTTCCAGATCTTCATATAGCGGCAATACCGCACACACCGGGCTTTTATCAGAATACGCGCCTGTCAGCTTCTTTCTATTGAGCTTCGTTGCATAGGCTGAAAGCTCAATTCTGGCCGCTTTGCCATTTTCAAAGAAGAATAATATATGCCCGCTATAATCTCCGGGGTCTAGCACATATATCACATTCTCACCTTCGCCCATTTCAAGCGCAGTGGGCAGATACGTGCCCAGATGAGATGCCTTGGTATCTTCGAAATCACGCACTCTGGCCTTATATACCTGCTGCCGGTCAGTAAATATCAGCAGCTCATTTTTATTCGCAGACTCAAAACTCAAAAATGCGCCATCGGAGTCTTTGTACTTTTGCTCACCGCTCATCCGAAGTGATTGCGGCGTGATTTTCTTAAAATACCCCTCACGAGATAAAAATACATGGACTGCATAATCTTCAACATGCTCCTCTTCGTCAAAGACTTCTATCTCACCTTCGTAAACAATCTTGGTCCGGCGCTCTTGTCCATATTTTTTTATAACTTCTTTGAGTTCTTTGACAATGATTGAATTGATACGTCGTGATGAGTTTAGTATATCTTCAAGATCTTCTATCTCGCGCTCCAATGCGCCTGTTTCTTCGGTGCGCTTGAGAATATACTCACGATTAATATTACGCAGTCTGATCTCCGCTACATATTCAGCTTGCCTTTCGTCAATACCGAATCCTATAATGAGATTGGGGATGACCTCATCCTCTTCATCTGTCGCACGGATGATGGCAATGGCTCTATCAATGTCGACCAGAATCTTTTGCAGTCCGCGCAACAAGTGCAGCTTGTCCTTTTTTTTGTGCAGCTCACTGTACACTCTGCGCCGGACGCATCCTATCCGCCATGCAGTCCACTCAGTCAGAATCTCTCTGACACCCATGACTCTCGGAGCACCTGCAATCAGTATATTAAAGTTACATGAAAAACTATCCATCAGCGGCGTTTGCTTAAACAGCTTGAGCATCAGCTTGTCCGGCTCAACGCCGCGCTTTAAATCAATCGTCAGTTTTAGTCCGGATAAATCAGTCTCATCACGCATATCAGAAACATCACGCAACTTGCCGCTTTTGATCAGTTCGGCAACCTTATCTATGATGGCTTCCGCCGTGGTGGAGTAAGGTATCTCGGTAATCTCAATCAGATTGCCTTCTTTGACATAACGCCAACAGGCTCTTACCTTGACGCTCCCACGTCCGGTCTCATATATGGACTCCAGCTCCTGAGCATTGTATATCAGCTCACCGCCGGTCGGAAAGTCAGGCGCTTTGAGTGTCTGTAAAATATCACAATTGGGATCAGAGATAAATTCAATTGCAGTGTTGCAGACCTCTTCGAGGTTAAAGCCGCAAATACTGCTCGCCATACCGACCGCTATGCCGGTATTGGCACTGACCAAAACATTGGGAAACATGGTTGGCAAAAGTGATGGCTCAGTCATTGTGCTGTCATAATTATCTACAAAGTCAACGGTGTCTTTGTCAATATCTCCGAATATCACCGAGCAGATCGCTGCAAGCTTAGCCTCGGTGTAACGCGATGCGGCGCAAGCCATATCCCGGGAAAATACCTTACCGAAATTACCTTTGGAATCTACAAATGGTGTGAGCAGTGCATCATAACCTTTAGATAGCCGCACCATCGTGTCATAAATCGCCGCATCACCATGCGGGTTTAAGCGCATCGTCTGTCCCACGATATTCGCCGATTTGGTTCTTGAACCGCTCAATAATCCCATTTTGTACATCGTGTACAGAAGCTTTCTGTGTGAGGGCTTAAATCCATCAATTTCAGGGATCGCACGTGAAACAATGACACTCATTGCATAGGGCATATAATTTGCTTCAAGTGTATCGGTAATCGGCTGTTCAAGCACTGTCGCTTGGAGACCCTTGACATTAGGATTTACCGGTCTTTTGTTTTCTTGTGTTGTCTTTTTTGGCATTCGTCTTACAGCTTCCTACATTATATTTTTGTATTATATTTTATTATTTCTAAGACACATCTGCAAAGTCTAAATATTTATGTCCATTTTCTGAGATGTGCTCTTTTCGCCCGGCGAGATTGTTCCCAAGCAGCAGTTCAAATGTCTCAGAGGTCGAAAGGGCATCCGATGGCATCACCTTAACCAGCCGCCGGGTTTCCGGATTCATGGTGGTGAGCCACATCATTTCAGGGTCATTTTCACCCAAGCCTTTCGAACGGCTGATCGTGTGCTTCGCCCCATCAAACTTTGCAACGATTTCATTTTTTTCACGGTCGGAATAGGCAAAATAGGTCTTACCTTTACTCTCAATTTCAAATAATGGAGATTCAGCTATATATACATATCCTGCCTCGATGAGTGTCGGTACCAGTCGATAGAGCATCGTGAGGATGAGGGTGCGAATCTGAAATCCATCCACATCTGCGTCGGTGCAAATCACAACCTTATTCCAGCGCAATGCGTTTAAGTCAAATGCGCTCAGGTCTTTAGAGTGCTTGTTCTGAATCTCTACACCACAGCCAAGTACCTTAATGATATCCGTTATGATGTCATTGGCAAAGATCTTGCCATAGTCAGCCTTTAAGCAGTTGAGTATCTTGCCTCTGACCGGAATAATGCCCTGAAACTCCGCATCCCGGCTGAGTTTACATGCGCCCAGCGCACTGTCTCCTTCGACGATATATATCTCGCGGCGTTCTATATCTTTTGTTCGACAGTCTACGAATTTTTGAATTCGGCTGGTAATATCCACATTGCCGGAGAGTTTCTTCTTTATATTAAGTCTTGTCTTTTCAGCAGTTTCGCGGCTGCGCTTGTTGATGAGCACCTGCTCAGCAACCCTATCCGCCTCCGCTTTATGTTCGATAAAGTAGACCTCTAACTGGCTGCGCAAAAATTCATTCATCGATTCTTGTATAAACTTGTTCGTTATGGCTTTTTTGGTTTGATTTTCAAACGAGGTCTGAGTAGAAAAGCAGTTGGTCACCAGTATCAGACAATCTTGTATATCTGCAAAGGTGATTTTACTCTCACTTTTTTGATATTTGTTGGTCTTCCTCAAATATGCATCAATTTCTGCTACAAATGCGCTTTTGGCTGCTTTTTCAGGCGCACCGCCATGTTCCAGCCATGATGAGTTATGGTAATACTCGATTTTATTCACTCTGGTCGAAAAGCAAAATGCCGCAGATAGCTTTACTTTATATTCGGCCATATCCGCTCTGTCACGTCCGCGCCGTTGGGTCTCAATAAAGAGCGGTGCTGTCAGCGGCTCTTCCCCGCCCAGCTCGGTGACATAGTCCAGTATGCCGTTTTCATAGAAAAATTCCGTAGTCTCAAATCTTGAGCCTTCTTGATTGCGAAACTTGAATGTAATCCCGGCATTGACCACAGCTTGTCTCTTTAAGACATCGGTAAAATATTCGGGCTGTATATCTATTTCGGTAAACACTTCGATATCGGGTTTCCATCTGATGATTGTGCCCGTGCGCTTGCCGGAAAATGCTTCGGAAGTAAGCGCCCCGACTATTTCACCCTTTTCAAAGTGCAATGCGTATTTTTTACCGTCACGATATATCGTGACATCCATAAATTCAGAAGCATATTGAGTCGCACAAGAACCCAGTCCATTAAGTCCCAGCGAAAATTCATAGTTTTCTCCGGTATCGTTGCGGTATTTCGCACCGGCATATAGCTCACAAAATACAAGTTCCCAGTTATATCTGCCCTCGGCTTCATTCCAATCTACCGGACAGCCTCTGCCGAAGTCTTCAATCTCGAATATATTGTCTTCATATCTGGTGACTGTGATGACATTTCCGTGACCTTCCCGCGCCTCGTCAATCGAGTTAGAGAGGATTTCAAATACCGCATGCTGACATCCTTCGATTCCGTCAGAACCGAAAATAACGCCCGGGCGTTTCCTGACACGGTCAGCGCCTTTGAGCGAACTAATACTGTCATTGCCGTACTGTGCAGTGCGGTCTGTGTTTTTCATTGATGCTCACACACTCCATTTTTGAATCTGAAACT
>WQVH01000042.1 GCA_009781695.1 Oscillospiraceae bacterium | reverse complement strand
AAGGTTCATATCCAAGCTTGCCGCCAAAGGCGAAACAGGTGGCATTGCCACTCTAACCATCGCAGTTCTGCCGCTTGCAAATCCGCTTTCGACGGTCACTGCAAGCGCTGCACGAGCCGCTTGTAGCGATACAGCCGCACCAGAAATATAGCCATGAACATTTACAGTCATGTCCGCAGGGAATCCCGGAAGATTCCTGATGTAAGCTGTTATCGCCGCTGCTCTGGCTGCATCGTTTGCGCTAGTGATTTGCGCAGCAGTTGCTCCTGAAAAAGGGGGATTAGCAGCATTATATACATCTGTAACGGTAATTGAATTGGAGAACGGATACGCCGCATCAATGATGCTTATCGCAGCAGCCACGCGAGCGATATCATTCGTATCTACCGCAACATTAAAGGTCGCCGACCTTCCGACCATACCCCGTGCAAAAGGAATAGACCAACGAGGGAATGTATTCACATTAACACCCATATGCTCCACGACAACAGGAGATGTGGTGGCATTGTTCACATTACTGCGCACCCCTTGTTCCGCTACATCCTCTCTAAGCGTAGCTAAGCCTGGTACATTTCCAATGGCTGTATTGACAGCGTTGGCTCTTGCAGTTTGCGCCTGAGTTGCGGTCGCAGTCGCTCCAATGGTTACAGATAGCGCTTGCGGCGTTGAGCCCACCAGTGCATTTGTGGTGGCCACAGCATAATTTACAGCAATTTCGTCAGGACAAGCAATATCAGTGCGTTCCATTCTATCGGCATACGCTCTGATGAATCCGGGTCTAAATATGCGATCTCTAAATTGGGCTTCGGTAAAGTTTGAGCCCGGGTATCTTGTCTGGAACTCCACAAACGCATCGGTCAAGTCTTCTTCAGCGATGGCTCTTGCCAACAGGAATGATCCCTGATTGAAGCCCTCAGACAAATGTCTTCTCCAGTTTAAAGCAACGTCTGACATGTAGAATGTCGGCCAGTCTCTGATGATGTCAAATCCGGGCGCTGTGATCGTTTCTCTGATTGAGTTCAGTCTACTCCAACCTGTAAAATCCATACCTGTGCGCGGCGCACCCGTGGCAGGATCTGTGAACACTTCACCGGGGATATTCGGATGCGGAACACTGGTTTGTTCAGCAATTGTATCATGACTTGGGAATATCATTTTACCGAATTCTTGCCAAGTAGGAGATTGACAGTATCCGGCCAGTGCGATCAATATTACATCATAGAGTGCATTTCCGTGCTCATCAACAAAATCAACACCGCTCTCCATCGCCATTCTCTTTGCTACGCCCCTAACATTGGCGCCGCCCGTGTATGGACCCAGTGCTGTGACATCAGGTGCACCAAGTGCAACACTGTATGCCGGGAACCAGTTACGCAATGTCCATCCTGCACCAAAGAAATAATCACGGCTGGCATGCCAGAATTGACCATGCCAATGTGCGCCGAATGAGAAGAACGCATCCAGTTGTGACTCCAGTACAGGTGCCATAAATGGACCAAATGTATCGGCTGACATGGTGATAGCACCAAGGCTGGTTTCCAGCCAGTATCCATCCATCGTCAGTCCGCGGTTTCCCTCAGTCGTTGACCAGTCTGTCTGGACAAATGGGCTACCCGGTACATTGAGCCATGAATCTACCCAACTTCTTACATATTCAAGTCTGTCCGGATCGTGTGGGTCATTCCAGTTCGGCGCTGTAGCACCAAAGCCCGGATTGCCTGTCATTCCCGAACCGACAGGACGCCCTTGGTAAAAGGGTCTGTCAGGGAACTCCAGTATGATTATGGCCGCTCTAAATTCGGTTGCATCGTCAACATTCTGTGCTGTGCCACCAAATGCGCCATCCCAGTCAACAACCGGATTGCGCGTATAAGCATCATACGACATATGCTCGGCCAAAAGCCACGACTGCGGATCAAGCGCCATTGCATCGAGCTGCTCGGGAGTAATCCCTACGGAAAGACCCCCCCCCCCCGCAGGTGGCATTCCTCCTGCTCCTCCGGCGGGAGGTGCAGGAGGATGAGGTGGTGGTGCTCCCGCCGCTCCGCCACTACGTGCACGCACATCATCTACAACCGGAATAACTATCCCCGCTGATTCTTGTGTTGTGGTATCTGTCGCTTCAACCGGGTCAGCGTTTTGCGCTAACGCCGTCATCGGCACGATGCTGAGCATCAGCACCAAAACCAATAGCAACGATATCCATCTTTTTCTTTGACTACTCATAAAAACATACCTCCAGAAAAGTGTTTTCGCCTCTTTTCTTCTGGGGTTGGGGTTCCCCGATTTCAGCCTCATTGTTCCGTACAACGTGGTTAGACGGTCGCTGTGTATCATGCGCTTAGATATCCGGGTTAAAAGAGCAGCACCCTAAAAAGATCTATTCAACGCCATGATTTTACGCAACTATTCATTTCGCCTGAAATCACCCTCTTGCTGTTCCTGGGAATTCACCCATTTTTCGGCTTGCCACAGAGCAAAGTACTTCGTTAAACAGCAAGCGCACTAATGTGCTAAAATATCCTGAAATTATATCTTACACCCTAGCGTTATTCAATAAATATTCTTCTATTACACAAAAATTCATATACTTCGACAAAATTCACAATACGAACACTCCCCATCTTTGGACATCTTTTGTGAACATTTTTTATCTAAGCATAATCTATAGCTATAAATCAAATCAAACGAGGCCGTTTTCACGACAGCGCATCATCTCACCATCAGAAAACAAGCCTCGCATAATAAATTATTCTTAGAAACTTTAGGCTGTTAGCCCTTCCTGCCCACCGCTCGCTTAGCCGCAGCGACAATCGCCTCCGCAGTCAAATCATATGCTTTGCGCAAAAAGTCTTCCGTACCCACTTGCCCAAACTTGTCCTTTACACCGACCATTTCCACCAGCACCGGACAAGACTGCACCACAGCCTCAGAAACCGCCGAGCCTAAACCACCAATCACATTATGATTTTCGGCAGTGACTATCGCCCCTGTTTCCCTTGCACAATCTGCAACCAATTGTGCATCTATCGGTTTCCATGTAAACATATCTACGATCCTTGCAGATATGCCCTCACTCTTTAAAATCTCCATCGCTTTCAGTGACTCAGCGACCATGATCCCGCTTGCAATGATAGAAACATCCCGGCCATCTGCCAGTACATTTCCCTTGCCGATTTCAAACCGAGAACCTTCACAATAAATCGCAGTTACATTTTTCCTGGCCATGCGCAGATAGTAGACACCGTAGCTTTTGGTCAATTGCGTCACAATATCTCTAAGCATCACAGTGTCGGTCAGTTCTATGAGGGTTATTTCAGGTATTGAGCGCAGCACCCCCATGTCCTCAAAGGGCATATGCGTACCACCATTGTACGCAGCGGTCACACCAGGATCAGTGCCTATTATGCGCACATTTTGCTGTGCATATGCGGCAGAAATCATAATTTGATCGCACACTCGGCGTGAGGCAAAGCATCCGAATGAATGCGCAAACGGAATCTTGCCCATGCAAGAAAGTCCGGCAGCAATACCGATCATGTTGGCCTCAGCAACCCCACACTGAATGGCTCTTTCCGGAAATGCTTTAAAAAACGGCTTCATACCAGATGAGCTGACAAGATCTGCATCAAGTACAACTATATTTTCATTTTCAAGCGCAAGCTCCGAAAGGGTTTCGCAATATACTTCACGCATCATTTTAGGGGCTTTTTCAAAACGCTCATGTACTGTAAACATTCGTATCATCCCCCTATCTTTCTTGCGCCGCTTTGCGCGCTTCTTCGAGTTTTCTTACCTGCTTGTCTATCGCTTCATCCATCTGTTCTTTTGTAAAATTCATGTGATGGTTGGCTTCGACCCCTTGAGCAAAATCACAACCATACCCTTTAATCGTGTCAAGTATTATTGCACTAGGCTTATCTTTTATTGCCTTAGCTTCCTGAATCGCAGCTTTTATTTTGCCGGGATCATGTCCATCGACTGTAACTGTATGCCACCCAAAGGCCTTGAATTTCTCCTCAAGATTACCCATATCCATAATGTCTTTGGTAAATCCATCCAACTGCTGTTTGTTCCAGTCAACAAAGGTGATAAGGCTGCCTAATTTTTGATGTGCGGCAAATATTACACCTTCCCAGACTTGACCTTCATTGCATTCACCATCGCCGAGCACGAGATATGTATAGTTCTCTATACTATTGAGCCTTGCACCCATAGCCAGCCCTATGGCCGAGGATATGCCCTGCCCCAGAGATCCGGTCGTCATATCTACACCGATGGTTTTGTTCATGTCGCAGTGGCTGGGCAGCCGTCCACCGCCCTGATTGAGTTCAAGCAGCATTTCTTTAGGAAAAAAGCCTTTCAAACTCAGTGTTGCGTATAGTGCAGGGCCTGCATGACCTTTTGACATGACCAGTCTGTCTCTTTGCGCCCAATCCGGTCTTTTCGGATCACATTCCAACTCGCTGTAGTATAGCACGGCCAACGCCTCAACAATGGACATTGCGCCTCCAACATGACCGAAACCTATGTTCCCCAATGTCTCAAGTGTGACCAGTCTGATGTTTTCGGCTGCAACTTTAATATCTAGCAGTTCTTTTTCTAAATCCATAATCCACCTCAATAATCATTTGGATTTCTGTGCCTTTTCATCTCAATAGACAAGGCGATGTGAGTAACTAAAACGCCATTTTTTCTGTCAAATATGCTTGTAGATCCGCTATCGCAACACGTTCCTGAGACATCGTATCTCTTTCACGCACGGTAACGCAATTATCTTCTTGGGAGTCAAAATCGTATGTGATGCAATAAGGTGTACCTATTTCATCTTGACGGCGGTATCTTTTTCCAATTGAGCCGCTTTCATCAAAATCTGCCATAAAGTGCTTTGTCAGATTTGTGAAGACTTCCTCCGCTGCCGGTGTGAGTTTTTTTGAAAGGGGCAGTACCGCACATTTGTACGGAGCAAGTGCCGGGTGCAGACGCAGCACCGTTCTTACATCGTTTTTCTCTTCATCAACGATTTCTTCATCATATGCATCTATAAGAAACGCAAGCAACATACGGTCAACACCCAGAGAGGGCTCTATTACATAGGGTATGTATTTTTCGCCTGTTTCCTGATCAAAGTATTCCATATTCTCACCCGAATGGGTCTGATGTGCCTTGAGATCGAAATCCGTACGGTCTGCAACACCCCAAAGTTCACCCCATCCAAATGGGAAAAGAAATTCAAAGTCTGTTGTGGCATTTGAGTAATGCGAAAGTTCTTCCGCTTCATGATCACGAAGCTTGATGCTTTCTTCACGCACACCTAAAGACAGCAGCCAGTTTTTGCAGAAAGTCCGCCAGTAATCAAACCACTCAAGGTCTGTTCCCGGCTTACAGAAAAATTCAAGTTCAAGCTGTTCAAATTCCCTCGTGCGGAAAATGAAGTTGCCCGGCGTGATTTCATTGCGGAAAGATTTACCTATTTGGCACACGCCGAATGGGATTTTACGGCGGGTTGTTCTTTGTACGTTTTTAAACTGGACAAATATGCCTTGTGCAGTTTCCGGTCTCAGGTAAATCTGTGCCGCTGTGTCTTCATTAACCCCTTGAAAGGTCTTAAACATCAGATTAAATTTCCTAATGTCCGTAAAGTCTGATTTTTCGCAGTGCGGGCAGGTGACCGCTTTGTCACGTATGTATCCCATAAGCGTTTCATCAGTCATGGTCTCAACGATCACATCAGTAACATTGTTTTCTCTGTTCCATTCTTCAACAAGCTTATCCGCACGATGCCTCATTTTGCAGCCTTTGCAGTCAATAAGCGGGTCGTTAAATGTCGCAACGTGGCCGGATGCTTCCCAGACTTTGGGATTCATCAGGATTGCCGCATCTTGTCCGACATTGTATGGGCTTTCTTGGACAAATTTTTGCCACCAGGCTTTTTTAACATTGTTTTTCAGCTCCACGCCAAGCGGGCCATAATCCCACGAGTTGGCAAGCCCTCCGTATATTTCGCTACCGGCAAACACGAAGCCTCTTCCTTTGCACAGCGCAACGATTTTGTCCATCGTTTTTTCTGTATTTTTAAGCATATGACCCCTCCTGTGCGTTTTGCAAAATTTTCTACTTTAATATAGTGCAAAATAGTATATGAAAAGCGGCTTATTGTCAATGGACTTTGGTTCACTTTGCCTTAAATATCCACTGAGTGCGTGCATAGCATTAAATTTTAATCATAGTGTCAGAAAAAACATTGACACTACGACACCGGGAATGCTTGTATTTTTTCCAAAACTGTTATACAATGTATCTCACATATTTGATATGCATTTTATGTTTATTACGCTGTGGAGATTGCATGGATATTTTGGTCACAAACAATCCGCTGGTTCTTGATCGGTGCAAAAGTTGTGTGCACATCGAGTACCTAGACGCACCGCTTATTGATGTACTTGTGCGTGTCAGGGATTTGGTTCATTTGGGTCATGCACTGCGCACACATCCACTCTCAGGCAGCATCAAGCCCAATGAGACTTTGTATAAATCGGTGCTTGTTTCAGGCAAGCATAGCCATATTGATAAACAATCCGTACACATCGCCGGAGCGTGTGTGTTAAAAGCGCAGAGTTTCCCGCTTCGTGTATTTAACGAACGTGTTCTGTATGATATGCAGATTGTTGATTTATCGCTGATTAGTTCTGCATTGAGCTCATGCGCACATGAGCGTTGATATTTGACTTTTGTTTTAGACTCATATCCATATTTATTATAAGAGAAATCATTTTCAATCAATTCTAAAGGAGGTCTGCAGCTTGAAGTTGGAAGTCGGTTATATCCAAATACGGGATATACAGTTTGGTGAAACACCCATGGTTAAAGATGGAACTTTGTATGTAAACGCAGGTGAACTTGAGGCACTGGTACTGGAGGATGAGTACCTTGCGGCAGTTAGTTTTGACATCGCAAGACCGGGCGAAAGCGTCCGCATCTCTCCGGTTAAAGATGTCATTGAGCCGCGCGCTAAGGTAGAGGGCTCGGGTGATATTTTTCCGGGCGTGATCAGCAAAGTGGATACGGTCGGAAGCGGAAAAACACATGTTCTGCGTGGCGCCGCAGTCGTTACGGTTGGAAAAATCGTTGGTTTCCAAGAGGGCATCATCGACATGACCGGACTTGGTGCACAGTATACGCCATTTTCCAAAACCGTCAATCTTGTAGCAAACTTCACGCCAAAAGACGGTCTGAGCGCTCATGAATATGAAGCCGCTGCACGAAAAGCCGGTCTCAAAATCGCTTATGCACTCGGCAAGCTCGGAGTCGATATGCGTCCCGATGATACCAAGGTCTATGAGTTTGAATCACTTGTGGAAGGACTCAAAAAGTATCCTGATCTGCCGCGTGTGGGCTATGTGCAAATGCTGCAAAGCCAAGGGCTTTTACATGACACTTATGTTTATGGTGTCGATATGAAGCAGTCTATCACCACAATGCTCAGTCCGACTGAGATTATGGATGGTGCCATCATCAGCGGCAATTGCGTATCCGCTTGTGACAAAAACACGACCTATCACCACCAAAACAATCCTGTCATTGAGGATCTTTTCTCCGAACATGGCAAGACACTCAATTTCACTGCAATGATCATCACCAATGAAAATGTCTATTTGGCGGACAAGATCCGCTCTTCCGACTGGACTGCAAAACTGGTAGACCAACTCGACCTAGACGGTGTCATTATTTCGCAAGAGGGCTTTGGTAATCCCGACACCGATCTCATAATGAACTGCAAAAAAACCGAAGCCACCGGCACAAAGACAGTCATCATCACCAATGAATATGCCGGACGCGATGGTACTTCTCAGTCACTGGCAGATGCCGATCCGAGTGCGGATGCATTGGTAACAGGCGGCAACTCCAATCAAGTCGTCACCTTGCCGAAACTGGACAAAGTGATCGGCACACTTGAATATACCGAAAAAATCGCAGGTGGTTTTGCAGGAAATACAGATGCTCAAGGCAGCATCACTGTAGAGATTCAGGCCATTACCGGCGCTACAAATGAGCTTGGTTTTAATCTGCTCAGTGCGAGATAATAATGATGCAGATTGCTGCGTCTTGCACACAATGACGAGGACGGTAATCAGAGCATATACCAAAAATGCTCTGCATCAATGCGGCAATAATCATTGTGATTAATTTTACGGAAAGGATTTGTCAACTATAATGAGTACATTCAAAGTTGTTCATTACATAAATCAATTCTACGCCGGTGTAGGCGGTGAAGAGCATGCAGATTACAAACCTGAACTCAGAGACGGCCCTGTTGGTCCGGGTGCAGCGTTTACCGCAGCTTTTGGCGATAAGGCGAAAATCATCAAAACAATCGTTTGCGGAGATTCGTATTTTAACGAAAATCCGGACGAGGCTAAAAAAACACTCATTGACATGATTCGTGACTGCGGCGCAGACTTATTTATAGCAGGCCCCGCATTTAATGCAGGGCGCTACGGTGTCGCTTGCGGTACGATTTGCGCAGCAGTCTCCGAGCAATTGGGCATTCCGGTACTGACCGGTATGTTTGAAGAAAATCCCGGCGCTGAGATGTTTAAAGACAAGCTCCACATCATTGCAACCGGAAGCAGCGCAACCGGCATGAGAACGGCGGTACCTAAGATGGCCGCACTGGGACTCAAACTTGCAGCCGGGGAATCTGTAGGAGCCTCTATTGAGGAAGGTTATTTGCCCGGCGGCGCACGTGTGAATTTCTTCGAAAAAGAACGCGGTTCCAAGAGGGCGGTTGACATGCTGCTCAAGAAATTGGCCGGTGCACCTTTTGTCACTGAGTATCCGATGCCTGATTTTGACCGTGTTGCACCAAATCCGGCAGTATTGGATATCACCAAAGCGACTGTCGCCCTGGTCACATCAGGCGGAATCGTACCCAAAGGCAATCCGGATCGCATTGAGTCTTCAAGCGCTTCACGATATGGTGAGTATGACATTACAGGTGTCAATGATCTCACTGCCGAAACATATGAAACTGCACATGGCGGCTATGATCCTGTCTATGCCAATCAAGATGCCGACAGAGTTTTGCCTGTTGATATCATGAGAGCATTTGAAAAAGAGGGCAAGATCGGCAAACTGTATAATAAATTCTACACAACGGTCGGCAATGGTACTTCAACCAAGAGTTCCAAGCACTTTGCAAAAGAATTTGCCAAGAAGCTTAAAGACGACAATGTTCAAGTGGTCATCCTAACATCCACGTGAGGAACCTGCACTCGTTGCGGCGCAACGATGGTAAAAGAAATCGAACGTGCAGGCATTCCGGTTGTCCATATTTGTACAGTCACACCAATCTCTATGACGGTCGGTGCCAATAGAATTGTTCCGGCAGTCGCTATCCCGCATCCGCTCGGTAATCCGGCACTTTCGGCAGACGAAGAAAAGGCTCTGAGGCGCAAAATTTTGACCACGGCACTTGAGGCCGCTTGCACCGAAGTGGATGGCCAGACTATATTTGAAGTAAAATAATGCGTTCCTAACAACGTTTCGGAAACGTTACACTAGGCCAAATTACATAAAAAGAGGTTGTACGTCAAATTGACGTACAACCTCACGGAAAATATTTTTCGTTATTAGAGGTGATCAAACAGATGTCAGACAAAATCTATGATGTTGTCATCATCGGTGCAGGCCCAGCCGGACTCTCGGCCGCACTGTACGCAGGCCGCTCAAGACTGAGTACCCTGCTCATCGAAAAAGAAATGGACGGCGGGCAAATCGTCATAACCAGCGAGATTGAAAATTACCCCGGCAGCCTAGAGCACGAAACCGGGCCTTCACTGATTGAACGCATGGGCAAGCAGACTCAGCGATTCGGAGTGGAAAGAGCGAGTGATGACATCACCGCCGTAGAACTTATCGGTGATGTGAAGGTGCTCAAGGGGCTTAAAGCACAGTACAAAGGACGTACTGTAATCGTTGCCGCAGGAGCACATCCAAGACCCATAGGCTGTCCGGGTGAAAAGGAATTCATCGGCAAGGGTGTTTCTTATTGCGCTACTTGTGATGCACCGTTTTTCAGCGAACTGGAGGTCTATGTGGTTGGCGGCGGTGATGCCGCAGTCGAAGAGGCTATTTACTTATCGGGATTTGCGCGTAAAGTCACTGTCATCCACCGCAGAGATGAACTTCGTGCGGTAAAATCAATTCAGGAAAAAGCTTTTGCAAAGCCTAACATCGAGTTTATGTGGAACAGTGCCGTTGAGGAATTAAAGGGCGATGGTTTGCTATCTTCTATGGTCGTGAGGGATACTCAGACCGGAGAAACAAGGATTATTGAGGCTGATGAAGATGATGGTCTGTTTGGTGTTTTTGTCTTTATTGGTTTTGATCCTCAATCGGAGATTTTTGTTGGGTTGTTGGATATGGATGGGCCTTATATCAAGACGGACGAGAATATGAACACGAATATTCCCGGTGTTTTTGCTGCCGGTGATATCAGAGCCAAGTCATTGAGGCAGGTTGTGACTGCTGCCGCCGATGGGGCAATTGCAGCGACACAGGCTGAGCATTTTTTGCGGAATGTTTGATTAAAAGTACTCTTGTAGGTACGACCGCCCTCGGTCGTCTGCAAGGTCAATAGCATCCGCACAAGCGGGCAACCGAGGGCGGTCGCCCCTACAAAAAGGAGATATATTATGCTAGAACTAAGCAAAGAAAATTTTGAAACAGAAGTACTGCAAGCACAAGGCAAAGTGTTCGTTGATTTCTACGGCGACGGTTGTGTACCCTGTCAGGCGCTCATGCCTTTTGTACACACTTGCGCTGAAAAATACGGCGATAAACTTAAGTTTACCGCACTCAACACCTCCAAAGCACGTCGTCTGGCCATAAGTCAGCAAGTGCTTGGTCTACCGGTCATGGCCATCTATGAAAATGGCATCAAGATCGAAGAACTCGTAAAAGACGATGCTACCGAAGCTAACATCGAAGCTATGATTGGTAGATATATAGTATAACGTAAACCCAATAGCTATACTGGCATTGTTTTCAACCAAATAGAAAGGAGCTATAACATTGGGAACATTTGACGGAAAAAAAGTCGTCATCATCGGTGACCGCGACGGTATACCGGGGCCCGCTATCGAGGAATGCATCAAAACCACCGGGGCAGATGTAGTGTTTTCCTCAACTGAGTGCTTCGTGTGAACTGCAGCAGGTGCAATGGATCTGGAAAATCAAAAGAGGGTTAAGGACTTTGCGGACCAGTTTGGTCCTGAAAATGTGATTGTCATCATCGGCGCTGCCGAAGGCGAAGCCGCAGGGCTTGCCGCAGAAACTGTCACAGCAGGAGACCCCACTTTCGCCGGACCATTGACAGGAGTCTCGTTGGGACTCGCAGTATATCATATTTGTGAAGACGCAGTAAAAAATGAAGTTGACGAAGCCGTTTATGACGAGCAAGTCAGCATGATGGAAATGGTACTCGACATTGACGATATCGTTAATGAAATGAATGCTATTCGCGAGCAGTTTTGTAAGTACTAAATGCGCTGTGAATTAGCGCTATTTGGCACTATCAAAGAGCGGGATGCCCAGGCATCCCGCTTTTTCATGTTGCAATAGCCACTAAGACAAAATCCGATATCCTTTAGCCTGCATCGTGTCTTTAATACTCTGAAAATGTTCCTTATTCTTCGTCTCCATCGAAAGATGTAGATAGCAGCCATTGATATCCGTATTTTCACCGCTCGGATTGTGCAGAACTTTGACTACATTTGCACCAAGACTTGCAATGATCGCTGAAACTTCCTGTAATTGCCCCGGCTTATCGATCATCTCAACATTCATTTCCGAAAGCCGCCCTGTCGTGCGCAAACCACGGTCTATAATCCTTGAAAGTATATTTACATCGACATTCCCACCTGAGACTATAGCACAGACCTTTTGCCCTGTGAGCCTAAGCTTATCAAAAAGAATCGCAGCAACGCTCACCGCCCCCGCACCTTCTGATACAAGCTTTTCTTGCTCCATCAAAGTAAGAATTGCCGTTGCAATCTCATCATCAGTCACCGTGACAACCTGATCAACAAACTGGCTGCACAGATCAAATGTTATATCACCCGGCGCGCGCACTGCAATACCGTCAGCAAATGTGGATACTTTCGGAATTTTGGTCAAAGTTCCATTTTCCAAAGATGCATACATGCTACCCGCCCCCGCCGCCTGCACACCATAGACTTTGCATGAAGGACGCAATTTTTTAACAGCATATGCAATACCGGAAATAAGACCACCGCCGCCCACAGGAACTATGATAGACTCGACATCCGGCATATCTTCAAGAATCTCCAGAGCAATCGTACCTTGACCGGCAATAACATCTTCATCATTGAATGGATGGATAAAGACCATACCGCATTCCTTTTGATATTCAAGGGCTGCTCTATGCGCATCATCATAAACACCGTCTACGATCTTCACCTCAGCGCCCAACCGCCTTGTTGCTTCGATCTTAGATAGCGGAGAAACGCTCGGAACAAAAATCGTTGCCTTGATTCCCATGTCACGCGCCGCAAGGGCTACGCCTTGGGCGTGATTGCCTGCCGAGCAAGCAATCACACCTTTTTTCTTATCTTCGTCTGAAAGCATGGATATCTTGAAGTACGCACCGCGCAGTTTAAATGATCCGGTGAGCTGAAGATTCTCCGCCTTGAGATAAAGTTCACAGTCGGACTGTATCCATGGATATGGGATAATCTCCGTTCTGCGCACCGCCGGTTTGAGCAGATGCGCTGCTTGATATATTCTGTCTAAAGTCATACCACCACAGCCCCCGTATCGGCTGATGATACCGCAGCTGCATATCTTTTTAAATACCCTCGCAGCGGAAGCGCCGGTCTTATTTTCATGGTTTCGCTACGCCTTAAAAGCTCCTCAGGTGATACCAATAGCTCAAGGGATTTATTGTCAATATCAATGCTGATTTCATCCCCTTCTATCACATACGCAATAGTTCCTCCGGCAGCCGCTTCCGGAGAAATATGTCCGATAGCCGCCCCGCGTGTCGCCCCCGAAAAGCGTCCATCAGTAATGAGCGCTACATCTCCATCAAGCCCCATACCTGCTATCGCCGAGGTACCTTGAAGCATTTCACGCATACCCGGCCCGCCTGCCGGTCCTTCATAGCGAATCACGACCACATCGCCTTTATCAATATGTCCTTCATAGATGGCCGCCACAGCATCTTCCTCACATTCAAACACCCTTGCCTTGCCTGTATATTTCATCATGCCTTCTCTGACGGCACTGCGCTTTACTACAGAGCCATTGGACGCCAGATTGCCAAAAAGTACTGCAATTCCACCCTTTGGTGAATATTGTTTGATGACATCATCGTCTAGCACTTCGGCATCTTTTATATTCTCTCCTACCGATTTGCCTGTGACTGTCATTTCGCCTTTATTGAGCAAAGCACTGAGCCGATTCATCACAGCCTGCACTCCTCCGGCATTAAAGAGGTCTTGCACATGATGCTTACCCGCAGGCGCTAAGCTGCAAAGGGTGGGGGTTTTGTCGCTGATTTCATTAATCATCTTGAGGTTTAAATCTATGCCTCGCTCTTTAGCAATTGCCAGCAAATGAAGCACCGAATTGGTCGAGCATCCAAGTGCAACATCCACAGTCAATGCATTGTGAAAGGCCGCTTCGGTCATGATGTCCGAAGGCTTTATATCAGCTTTGAGCAGTTCCATCACTTGCATACCGGCCTGCTTTGCCAGGCGCAACCTATGTGCATATACGGCAGGTACTGTTCCATTACCGGGCAGCGCAATGCCGATGGCTTCCGAAAGACAGTTCATGGAGTTGGCTGTAAACATGCCCGAACATGACCCACAACCGGGACATGCATTGTCTTCGATATGCGCCAGTTTTTCAAGATTGACTGTGCCTGCTTTGTACCCGCCCACAGCCTCAAAGACCGTCGTAAGATCGGTTCCATCAATCGAAAGCATCGGCCCGCCGGACATAAATAAGCACGGTAAATCAAGCCTTGCCGCAGCCATGAGCATACCGGGTACTATTTTGTCACAATTTGGAATAAACACAAGCGCATCAAAGCAGTGCGCCATGGCCATACACTCAATAGAATCGGCAACGATCTCCCTTGAGCAAAGCGAGTACTTCATGCCGATATGTCCCATAGCAATGCCGTCACAGACCCCAATAGTATTAAACTCCATAGGTGTACCACCTGCGAGAAGCACACCGTCTTTTACTGCTCTGGCAATACTTTGCAGGTGCATATGTCCCGGTGCCACTTCATTAAATGAGTTTACAATGCCTATAAGCGGACGTGCTATCTGTCCATTGTCATAACCCATAGCCTTGAGCAAGGCACGTTTTGGCGCATTCTCCGCTCCGGATTTCATCACATCGCTTTTCATCAATTACTCCCCTTTCCCGCTCCAACTCATTTTTTCCCTAAGCTCTGCGCCGACCTTTTCAATCAAAAGCCCTTGTTCGGCCTTGCGGCGTTTTTCAAATGTGGGCATACCCTCGGCATTTTCTTTGATCCATTTTCTTGCAAATGAGCCATCTTGTATTTCTTTAAGCACCCTTTTCATCTCATCTTTGGATGCTTGATTTATGATTCTGTCACCAACTTCATAATCGCCAAACTCTGCCGTATTGCTGATGGAGTGCCTCATAAAGCTCAGTCCACCTTGAGCCACAAGGTCTATAATGAGCTTCATTTCATGGACACATTCAAAATAGGCGCTTTCAGGCTGATATCCTGCTTCGACCAGGGTCTCAAATCCGGCCTTCATCAGCGCGGTAACACCACCGCATAACACGCTTTGCTCTCCGAAGAGGTCTGTCTCGGTTTCTTCGGCAAAAGTCGTCTCTAAAATACCTGCCCTGCCGCCACCAATGCCACATGCATAGGCTAGCGCCAACGCTCTTGCATTTCCTGTTGCATCATTTTCCACCGCAATAAGGCATGGCACACCTCTGCCCTCCACATATTGACTTCTCACCGTATGCCCGGGGCCTTTAGGGGCAATCATAAAGGTATTGACATCCTTGGGCGGCACAATTTGCCCATAGTGGACATTAAATCCATGTGACATACACACACTCTTGCCCGGCTTTAAGTTCGGGGCAACTCCGGAATCGTAGATATCTTTCATTTTTTCATCATTTACAAGCATCATTATGATATCTGCTTGCGCTGCGGCTTCGCCGGTGTTCATCACCGTAAATCCATCCTTCTTCGCCGCCTGTGCGCTTGTCGAGCCTTCATATAGACCGATTATCGTATGGACCCCACTGTCTCTGAGGTTTTGTGCTTGGGCGTGACCCTGCGAGCCATATCCAATCACCGCCACTGTTTTCCCGCTCAAAAGCGCAAGATTGCAATCGGAATCATAGTACATTTTAGCCATAATATTTTTATCCTTTCTTTTATGAACATTTCATTTCTTTACTTTTCACCAAAGTCATTAAGTACACAGAATTTCTATGGAGAGCGATGCCCTCATCACAACAGCGAAAATCCCGCGTTATATTTCGACCTGAGACATCAAAACAACTTTCTTCACATCATGGAGCTTGCTGATCTGCCGCACCATCTGAGTACGGGTATACTCATCGCCCTTTGATGAAATGAGTATCCTCGAAACATTCGAATCCTCTGTCTCATTTACATACAGACTGTCAATATTATAACCCCGCTTGGCATAAAGTGCCGTAATCCTATTGAGTACACCGTATTTATTGGCCACAATCAATTCAACTGTAAATTTATCCATACCATTTATCCCCCTAACACCATATCTTTTACTGAACCGCCGGGCGGTATCATCGGAAGCACCACTTCGTCACAACCAATAGGACAATCAATAACTGTAGGTCTATCCGATGGCAGACCACCCAGCACCGCTTCCAGTTCTGCAAGACACTCCACCCTGTGGCCTGACGCACCGAAAGCATTTGCAAGCGCCGCAAAATCGGTCTTGCGATCGAGGCCACTCTGGGAATATCGCTGCTCATAAAACATCGTCTGCCATTGGCGAGGCAGCCCCAACGATTGATTGTTCAAAACAATAACGACCACCGGAATATCATTCGTCACCGCCGTAGCCAGTTCAATGAGATTCATGCCGAAGCTTCCATCACCTGTAAAAAGTATCGTCCTTTGTTTATCCTTGGCAAAGCTTCCGCCAATCGCCGCACCGAGCCCGAAACCCATTGCACCAAGGCCGCCGGAAGTCAAAAATGTCCTCGGCTGCTTGAGATTATAATACTGAGCCGTCCACATTTGGTGCTGACCCACATCGGTCGCAACAACCGTATCGCCGCTAAATAGGCGAGATACTGTCTCAATAATATTTTTTGGCGTAAATGCACCGATACATGAATAACCCGATTCTTGCTTTTTTTGCTCATCTTTAAGTGCATTGATACGCTCGATCCATTCGGTGGAACGTTTTTCCGGAACAGCTGACAAAAGCTGATTGAGCACATCGCCAACATCGCCGCAGATTTCAATATGTGATGCAACATTCTTACTGATTTCTGCAATGTCAATATCAACATGAATGATGCTTTTCTCCTTTTGGTATGCATCCACATCCCCGGTTGCACGATCTGAAAACCGAGTACCCAAGGCCAAAATCAGGTCACATTCAAAGGCCGCAGTATTCGCCGCATATCTGCCATGCATACCCTTAAGTCCTAAGTTTAAAGGATAATTACAGCTCAATGCGCCCAAACCCATAAGGCTCAATCCAACCGGCGCTGCAATCTTTTCCGAAAGCTTTTGAAGGTTTTCCTGAGCTCCACTTGCGATGATGCCGCCTCCGGCGTAAATGTAGGGGCGTTTACTGTCGGCAATGAGTTTTACTGCTTCTGTTATATCCGGCGTGCATAGCTGCTTGGATATGGCTATGGGCTGATTTCCATGATACGCACACATGTCAGACTGAACATTTTTTGGAATATCCACGAGCACAGGGCCGCATCGCCCGCTGCCAGCTATATGAAAAGCCTCTCTCAGTGTCTCTTCCAGGCTCTCAACCTCACGCACGACAAAGTTATGTTTGACTATGGAGTTTGTGATGCCCATAATGTTGACCTCTTGAAAGCTGTCACGCCCCAAAAGGGGCACGGACACATTGCCTGTAATAGCGACAAGCGGGATGCTGTCAAGGTAAGCATTTGCAATACCGGTCACAAGATTTGTCGCACCCGGCCCGCTCGTGGCAATGACCACGCCTGTTTTTCCGCTGACTCTGGCATAGCCGTCGGCGGCATGTGCTGCGCCTTGCTCATGGGCGGTCAGCACATGGTGTATTTTGTCGGATGCTTTGTATAGTTCGTCATATAGTGTCAGTACTGCGCCTCCTGGATAACCGAAAACTGTATCAACACCATGCGCCTCAAGTTGCTTTATAACGATTTGCGCTCCATTGAGTTTCATATCTTTTCTTCCTCCTATTTATTCCTCAGATTTAAAAAGCCCCTCGCAGCGTTTCACTGCAAGGGGCTTAAAAAAGCTATATTTCCCTTATTCAGCATAACGCAAATCGGCACTATCGCCCACGACCAGGACAATAATGCTGACGACTATAATAATTATGCTGATTATATGCATAGCGTTTCTCCTCAAAAGGAATTTCGGTAAACTTACCACAGCTTCCAGAATTTGTCAAGTTTTATTTTTATACCATCCCCACAAACCTCCCAAAGGCACTCGGTATGGCCAAATCACCGATTTCCTCCATCGGGACAAAATCATAATCCATGATACTAAAAGACTCTTCAACATGACACATATAGCCAATCATATTCCACTTAAGATGTGTAAAACGGTGTGAGTCTTCTCCCAGAGGAATTAATTGCGTGAGCGTGTACCCTAATTTTTGCATATGTGCCAAAACATCTTTTTCTTCCAGCATGTTATCTATGTGGTAAAATTCCCACATTCCGTGGAGTAGCTTTTCACTGCGCTTGCGCATCAAAATGCCAAGACTTGGGTGGCAGATCAGCAAAATGGTTTTGTCTATCTCTT
>WQVH01000041.1 GCA_009781695.1 Oscillospiraceae bacterium | reverse complement strand
TGAGGTTCAACCTATGCTATAATAACGCTCGGATATTTGCACCTCGGTGAAACCGGGGCGAATAGTCCGGGAACTTTAGTAGTAAAGGTGTTGACAAACGTGTTATTCTGTGAAACCATAATTGACAGCAGGCAGGCTAACTGCGCGTTCTTGTCATGCGCCAAAACTGAATACACAAGTCATTACAGAGGCGCCGTGGCAAGCACAGTCGGGCCAACGACGATTGAGTTTACGGCGAATATTACGTTGACCACAGACTTCTTATATATCCCGTCCGGTAGCGATATAACGTTGACAGGCAACTACGCATTATCAGTCACAGAGTTTCAATGGCTGGCATAATAGCAAACAACATAAGTAGCACAAGACAAAAACTGACAACTCTGTTTTTCATTTTACCATCCTTCCATAATATCAAATACATATGTATTGAGTCCACCAATTAACGCATCAGATAGTTCCGCATTCATTTCAATAAACATGCCAACCTGAAACTCTTGTACGATTATAGGCACTTGAAATGTTCTCCTAGGCGCATTTGGCGAAGTTACTAAATCTCTCAACGTCTCTAGAAGTACATCAGGATTTGTTTCAGTCGTATTTTCTATTGTTCTTGCTAATTCTGCCAAATCTACAACTTCAATTTCTACATCTACGAAAATAAAATCAATGTCTAAGTCGTCTCCACGTTCACCAATAATTGTATACGTCAAAGTATCGGCCATATACCCTTGAAAACCATAGAATGTCATATAAGGGTTGCTGAGCAAAGCGGATGTCATCAAAAACAGCCCTGCACGAGGGTCTTTTTGTTGATATTTTCTAAGGAAATCATCTACAAACTGCTCTGCTACACTTAGTTCTCTTGGTTCTTCTCTATTCATTAAATCAATCCATGTTAAAACTAAACCTGTTATAATTAAAATTGCAATTGCAATTGCAATTAATATTCCTTTTTTTGACCTCATAAACTTGTTCACCCCCTTAAAAAATGGTATAATGAATTCAAAGTCGTAAAGTTCGTAACTTTGCGACAAAAACCGCTCAATCCTTTTGTTTTAAAGGGATGGGCGGTTTTGTTTCTTGAAGCCAAAGTGACCTGTTATTTTAGTTCTTAACAAGATGTCTTTGAATAAACTTAGTATACATTTGACACAAAAAAGGAAAAATATGATATACTGGATTACAGGAAAAATGAAAGGAGATGTATTTGGATATGCTTACTCAAAAACAAGAATTATATAACGTTATAGAATCTTTACCGGAAGAATTATCAGGTAAAATTATTGACTATGTTGAATATGTAAAATTTTCATATGTTATGGATAGAAGTAATGCTCCTGCCGATTTAGTTGTAACAAGCAAAGAAGAATTGATAAAAAAATTAGAAGAGGGCGAAAGAGATATTGAAAATGGCAATGTCTGTTCTTTAGCTGAATTATATGCAGAACTAGACGAAATCGTAACGAGTTAAGATTGGGGGCAGGAATATTGCAAAAATATATTGTAAAGCTTTCAATTCAAGCTAAAAAGGATTTTAAAAATGCGGTAGCTTATATAAAGAATGAACTAAAAGAGCCTATTATTTCTGCTAAGTATTTAGAGCTTATCAAGGAAAAATTAAACACATTAGAACATTTTTCAGAACGATTTGGAGTTATTGATGTTGAATTAATTAAAAATAAATCATACAGGAAATTACTCATAAAAAATTATATTGTCATCTATAGAATTGATTCTAGTAGCAACACAGTATATGTGGTTAGGCTTTTTCATAGCCGTATGGACTGGCAAAATATGCTGTAATTACAACAATTCAGGATGAACTTTTAAAACAAATGAAATCCGCTCATTCGAGAGTGTCCTAGGTTTTGTGTAAACCTCCAAACTGGTGTAAAATAGAGAGACCAGTATGGAGGTTTTAGCAATGCCAAAAATTAATCCTGAAAACGAAGCGCGTAGACAACGCCGCAAAGAACTCTCATCAATGCTCGACGGACTAGGTGTAAAAGATGTCAACGGAGGCTTTTTTAAGATCTGCGCGAAAAGCCTCAATATACTCTGCTTCACTCTCGTCAGCTCTTCTTAATACGCCCCTTCGAAATGGGCCTGCTTCAAAAGGTTCATGCTGGTGCATATACATATGAATGGCTCTCAATAGCCATTTTTACCCTCACGCAGGTAGACTGTATTGGCTATGAAAGAGCTCTGCGTAAAACCCATTTTGTGAGAGCAGCGCATGATGTGTTCCGCTTTCAATGATATCTCCGTCTTTTAAGACTAAAATCAGGTCTGCGTTTTTTATCGTAGAGAGTCTGTGTGCAATGATAAACGATGTCTTTTTTGACATGAGCTTTTCCATCGCTGATTGGACGAGTGCTTCAGTTCTGGTGTCTACAGAGCTTGTGGCTTCGTCCAAGATCAGCATTGGGGCATTTTGAAGCATGGCACGTGCGATGGCAATGAGTTGCTTTTGTCCTTCTGACAGATTTGTTTTATAGTCAAGGATCGTATCATATCCATTATGTAGGGCAGTAATAAAATGATGAAGTCCAATAGATGTTGAAACTGCAACGATATCCTCGTCTGTGACGTCTTTTTTGTTGTAGGCAATATTTTCACGAACGGTTCCTTCAAAGAGCCATGTGTCTTGCAATACCATGCTAAACTGCGCGTGAAGATGCGCTCGTGTGATGTTCATTATGGGTATTCCATCGATTGAAATTGTGCCGTGCTCCGGTTCGTAAAAACGCATCAGTAGGTTCACCAATGTGGTTTTTCCGGCACCTGTTGGTCCGACAATGGCGACTTTTTGTCCTGATTTTACTGATACGGAAAAGTCATGGACGATTGGTTTTTCTTTTTCGTATCCAAATTTTATATTTTCAAATGTGACATTACCTTTGATGTCTAAAAGTTTTTGAGTTTTATCTGTTTCATCCGAAAGTTCTTCTTCGTCCAAAATTTGGAACACACGTTCACTGGCGGCTGTGGTGCTTTGCAGTCCGGGCATGGTTTCTGTGATGTGCGTGAGTCCCTGTGTAAACTGATTGACATAGAATATGAATGCGACGATTACGCCAAATGATATTTCGTTTCGAATAATGAGTGCGGCGCCCATAACGAAGACAGCGACATAGGCTAGACTTCCGGAAAACGACATCAGAGGTGTTATAAATCCGGATACGAATTGAGCCCTCCACGCGGCATTGTAGAGATTTTTGTTTAGTGTAATGAAGCTTTTTTTGGCGATATCTATGCCATTATATGCTCTGACGATACTGTGTCCTGAATATATCTCGTCGATATGCCCGACTATTGAACCAAGTTCGGACTGCTGTGCTTTGAAGAATTTTTTTGATCTTTTCAGCACGGCTTTTGAGATGAAAAAGCAGATAGAGCTTGCGATGATGGCGATGAGTGCCATGAGCCAATGCGTCCAAAGCATCATGATTAACGATCCTATAAAGAGCACCGATGATGACAGCAGCATACTGATGTTTTGGTTTAATGTCTGGCCTATTGTGTCCACATCATTTGTGACTCGGCTGATGATATCGCCCATGCTGACACGGTTAAAATATCCGAGCGGCAGTTTGTTTATTTTTCTTGATATGTCGGTGCGTAGTTTTTTTGAAATTTTTGCTGTTACGCCGACCATGATATAGCTTTGGAGGTAGTTGAGCGCTGCAATAATTACAAATGTAGCTGCAAGTATGATACCTAAGTGAATAATAGAATGAATATCCAGAGTTTCGGTTATTCCTAATTGCATGATATCGATCATTTCGCGCAGTCTGCCCGGAACAGTCAGTTGCAGAAATGTTCCTACTATTGCACACAGGAGGGCGAGTGCGATGGAGGGAAGGAATTTTTTGCAAAGGACTGTCAGCTTTTTCCATGTTTGGCCATAGCTGTCCACATCCTCGGCGACATTGCCAAAATGGTTTACACCCATGGCTGTGCCTTGCAGTCTTCTTGCGCTGTTATCTGTTGTAGATTCCGGCTTTTTTTGATGTCCGTCCATGACGCCGATCCTTTCTTCTGGAGACCACCTTTACAGCTGTGAGGCAGCAATCTCTTGGTAAATTTGGCAAGACTCAAGAAGTGCACCATGTGTTCCTGAGCCAACGAGCCTGCCCTCGTCAAGTACGATAATATTGTCTGCATCCATGATCGTACCGATACGCTGTGCCACTATAAGTTTTGTCACACCAACAGCACTGCGCTTTATTGCATCTCGGACTTCACGATCGGTCTTATAATCCAGTGCCGAAAAAGAATCATCGAAAATGAGTATTTCGGGATTGCGGTACATCGCACGAGCGATGGACAGACGTTGCTTCTGTCCGCCTGAAAAATTTGCGCCTCTTTGCGACATCGGTGCGTTCATTCCATCTTCAAGTGTACTGACAAATTCTGTGGCTTGTGCGATTTGCAGGGCATGATTTATTGATGCCTTCGAATATGCGTTCGTTCCATTTTCGCCGTAAGTTATGTTAGAACTGACTGTACCTTTGAAAAGAGTAGCGCTTTGCGGAACGTAGCCGATCAAATTATATAATGCATTGAGCTCATACTCTTTGATATTAACGCCCCCTAAGCGCACTTCGCCTTCGACCGCATCAAAAAAGCGCATGACCAGATGAACCAATGTGGTCTTTCCGCTGCCGGTAGAACCGATGATTGCGGTGGTTTCGCCTGGTTTGATTGTAAAGCTTACATCTTCCAGTGCGTTTGCAGATGCACCCGGGTATTTAAACCCAACGTTTTTAAATGTGATTTCTCCATTGCACCCCGGTTTTGCCTCAATGCGTGTGCCTCCTGTGATGACCGGCATTGTTTCAAGCACTTCAAGTATGCGCTTTGCAGAGACGGCGACTCTCGGAATTCTCGGCAAGACTTTTGTTATGAATTTAAGGGCTGTAAACAGCAGTGCAAGATAAAATGTCATAACGACCATGCTTGAAAATGTGACAAGCGCTTGCGCCGGTTCAGCGCTTATAATTATAAATGCGCCGATGATGTAAATGGCAAGAATAATGCCGTTGGTACCTAGCGACATCACCGGGCTCATGATGGCCATGGTTCGACCGGTTCTTTGATCGGTGTTTGTAAAGCCTTCATTTGTTTCTTCGAATTTTTTTTCATGATATTTCTTCGCATTAAAAGCCCGAATGACAGTTCTGCCGGTGAGGCTTTCTTTAACCAGAAGGTTGAGCTTGTCTACTAAGTTTTGCATTTTGCTAAATTGCGGTATTGTAGCAGTGATTGCGCATACAACTACTGCCAGAACAAATCCGAATCCAATCAGTGTCGCTACAGTCCAAGAGACACCATTGCCTGCGATTCCAAGGATGCCGCCGATGGTTAAAATAGGCACTTTGAGCAGCATTTGCAGTGCCATCACTGTAAATTGTTGAATTTGAGTAATATCGTTGGTTGACCGTGCGATGAGGCTCGATGAAGAAAAATGTGAGAATTCTTCCATAGAAAATGCACCGACTTTTGAAAAAAGCATATCCCTGAGTCTCATGGATAATGCAGCCGACACACGAGATGCAAAGAAGCTCACAATGACTACGCAAGCGAGGCTTCCAAGGGCAAATAGCAACATAAGACCACCGGAGAGGATGATCTCACTGAGTTGGCTTCCCGGTGTTTCGGCAAGCATGGTTATATGTCGCATTTGGTTCGGTATGAGTAAATCAAACCGAACCTGTGTTATTGCAAATATAAGGATCAGTAAAATCTGAATCCATTCTTTTGGGTGTAAGTATTTTATGATTTTCATTTCGGTTGTGCAAAATCCTATTTTATGAGTGATTGAGTATCAGGCTCGTTGTTTGGCATGTAGCGCCCGCTAGAAAGGATCAATCTCCATAAGCACATCATAGAGATTACCCAGAATGCTCATGATCTGTCCAATAGTTGCAGTGGCCTCAAAATCATGGAAGTAAATAATGTTAAAAGGATTTAAAATCCCTTGCTTTTCCAAATAAACTCTGGCTGCACTTGCGTCCGCAAAAGCAAATGGCTCGCCGGGCGTCACGCCATGGGTACGCAGTAGTTCCCAATCGCCAAGCGATGCACCCTGCGCAGCGACTGCAAGCAACGTACCGACAGTAATATGATCCGTATTCAGATGGATAAGCCATGCGGGGATTTGATACGCACCCCGGTATGCGGTACGCTCACTGATGACCCGCATCATTTGATTGAATCTGCTTTGAAGCGCCCATCGGCTCGTAGCCTGATTATCGAGGCCGTAATCATTAAAATACCCTCCGGCAGCAAGTCCGAGCTTTCTCATTGTGACCATGCCATCATACGCCCAGTGATCCATAAAAGGCTCTCTGGGTGCTTCAAATGCAACAATATGCGCACCTTGCCGTCTGAGCTGATTTTGTAGCCATTGGATTGAGCTTGGATTGTGCGTCATTTCACGAAATGTTACATTATTGTTGACGCTGTACGCAACCGCAGTTCCGGCAGCTTGTCCGGACACCATGCCGATCGGCATGACTCTTGTGCTGCCATGCGGCAATGAATCAAATGACGCACTGCGACCAACGATCAACAACTGATCGATTTCTAGTGGCACTAAGGTACGAAATGGAATGCTGTACTTATAGGGTACCCCGATGATTGTGCCGAGATCATAAGGTGTCTTCGGTTGCAGATCCACAGGATATCTGCCATGGCCGATGCTGTCCCAATGATCGCGATTATCCAAGACATCTGTGATCGTCAGCCGATATTCCCCGATAAAATGTCTGGTCTCTCTGACATAGAGCCTCGGGGCATGTCCGACATAGACGGCATTTTCAAAACCCACAAAATGCTGTCTCATAAATTCGATCACATGAGGAAGTTCGCGCCGCCCCCTATAGATTCCCTCTTGCAAAGAGGCAGGATCTAGGGCATCTACGCCGAAGATAATGAGCGCATTAAGCAAGACATTGCCATTGTTCTGACGCGCCATATTCGGGCCGCGAAAACGCATATTACCATCGACCGAAATATAATTTCTCGCCTCATTGACAAAACCCCAAGCTCTCTTGGCATCAGCCCCGGTAATGGGACTGCCATCATTTCTGAAATGATGGACGACTGCCTGCCAATCAACGCCAGACACTTCGAACACGAGCGTTACGCCCTGCTGATACCAATGTGCGCCATGGTCTTCACCGCCCCATGTGTAAGGCGCTCCGGTTGCTGCGGCAATATCTGCATCAACTGTTGCATCAATGACTGCCAGACTGCGCACTTGGGTTATGGTATCACTGCCGGACTCTTGTATCTCAAGACCGATAATGGTATTGCCGTCCATGATGGGGGCGATGATCTGCGTATCCATCATCAAGGTAATATTAGGTTCTGCAAGTACGGCATTCATAAACCAGTCTTTGGCTTCTTGGATTTCAAAAGCATCACCCACGGCACTATAGAATTCTAAAAATATCCCTCTGGTAATCAAAAATTGCCCCAGATAGTTGTTGTCCAGTATATTGAGCCGCCCCAGTGTCATCAGGCCACCCAGAGCATCTCCGCTTTCGATGAGCAGTGTTCTCATACCGTTTCTTGCAGCCGCAATTGCAGCGGCAACACCTTCCGGCTCGCCGCTGGTGACAATGACATGAAAGCCCTCTTCGCCATCAATAATAGGGGCTGGAACCGGGTCACGGTTTGCCGGGGTGCAACTTGTAAATATAATGGTTGTAAATGCAACTAAAATCATTATAGTGACCACCAATGCGGTGGTTCTATAAAACAAAGACTTATTTTTAATCATATTTCTTATTTCATCCTATCATTTCTAAAAGGTCATCCGGCATCATATCGCCGGGTACATTAAACCGATGCATACTCATCAGGCTATCAAAATCACCAATAGTCACCACATTGATACCCGGTGTGATCTTCAATGTGATATCAACGCCCATCTCCCTGAGCAAACCGTCTGACAAATCATTACTGATTCCGAATGGGTATGAATAAACAAAAGGCGTGATTCCGAGCATATTTTCAATCTGGACGGAGGCTTTTTTAAAATCCGCGCGAAAAGCCTCGATATACTCTGCGTCACTCTCGTCAGCTCTTCTTAATACACCCCTTCGAAATGGGCCTACTTCAAAAGGTTCGTGCTGGTGCATATCATATGAATGACTCTCAATAGCCATGAACCCGGATGCGACCATAGCCATCGCTTGGGCATCGTCGAAGCGTGGAATGATGGGAAATCCGGTATCTTTGTATGTGTCCATGCCATGAGTGACACCGATGATGAATGTCGTTGCCTGCATCTCATATTGCTTTAAGAGCGGAAAAGCGATCTCATAAACGCTCAAATAGCCATCGTCAATTGTGATGAGCAGCGGTTGCTCCGGCAGCGCAGTGCCATAAGAAACAAAATCGCGCAACTGGTTAAACGAAATGGTGTTATATCCCGCATCCCGAAGCGCCCTAAGCTGCTGGCCGAAGAGTTCACCGGAGATGGTAATTGAGCTGATGTTTTCTCCGTCTGTGAAATGATGGTACATGAGTATGGGTATACGCACACTGTTTTCATCGAGCGGAGCGGCGCCGCCGGTGTTTATGAGAGCGCAAGCGCTGATATGAGTCGCCAATATTGCACCAATAACAATGAGCAATCCGATGGAGCATATGTTTTTGGCAGAAAGGGAGTATGCCTTTAAGGTTGACGCGTGTCTTCGAGTATTCATTTCACAAATGATCCGTTTCCATTAATTAAACCAACTAATTATACTAAAAAAAATAAAAATAATCAACATTTCATTTTTTTACACTATTTTGCAAGCTTTGCCATGACAATATCATACTATAGGTCATAACACCACTGCATTATACAATAGCTCTTGCCATATGTTACTGTATCAAGGAGTTTGCATCAAATCATCTTGTCTTTTGCTTGACAAAACAATACATACGCATTTACTATGTACACAGTTTGGACACAATACATTAAATAAGTAACAAAAGGAAGGTTAACATGATGAAAAAGTTTCTCAGCGTGATTATTATCCTGACATTGGTAATGAGCTTTAGTACATTGGCTATTGCTGCCGCTACAACGCTCATTACACCGACAGAAGAAATCACCCTTACGCAGTCAGGAAGTGGTAACAATCCCTCTGCGTGGACGCGTAATGGTGAAGCAATAACAAGCGCGCAGTACGATGCAGAGATAAACCGGATATATCAAGGTGCTACGGCGCGGCTGATCAGTTTTGATGCCGATAGGCGAGCCGGAACAACTGAGAGCGGGGGATCGATGACGCGCAGTGCGGCCATGACGATGCTCGGCGCAGAGCAAGCGCCGTGGGGCGCCGCATATCGCGCTATTCTTGCCGGAGTCACCACGACAGATTATACGTGGGGCGGCAATAGTGTTGCGATCCACGATATCGCAGGCAGTGGTGTGCCTGACCTTATATTTGCAGCCGGTGATCCGGCAACCGGTGGTGTCAGAATAAATTTCTTCGTGTATCGTTTTGATGGGAATCGGGCAAATCGGATCATCTTTATTGAACATTTGGAAGCTCATGTAAGCAATACCACCTATGATGCATACGTTACGAGTGCCGGTGCTTTAATTGTACGCGGCGGCAATGGCGGGGGCGATGGGCATGATATGTTTTTTAGCGAGACTTTTCATATTTTCAGAAATTTAGGGTCGGCAACAACACCTACATCACCAACGACACCAACAGCGCCAATCTCAGTCTACCTTGATGGTACGCTCCTGACTTTTGATGTACCGCCGATGCTCGTAGATGGAAGAGTGCTCGTGCCGCTGCGCACCATCTTTGAAGCGCTTGGCGCAGAGGTCGATTGGGATGAAGCGACCAGAACAGTTACTGCCACAAGAGCGGGTACAACGGTGTCTCTGACCATAAGCAGTACAACAGCGAGGGTTAATGGACAGCCTGTTACCCTGGATGTACCTGCGATGACTGTCGATGGCAGAACACTTGTTCCGTTGCGCTTTGTAGGTGAGAGCTTAAATGCAGGCGTAAACTGGAATCCGGAGACGCGCACTGTGACGATCACCACGAATGCAACGACAGGCACAACGCCGCCTCCGGCAGGGACTGTCCCACCGACGCCACCACAAGCCGGGCTGACGATTAATCCGGAAGCATTCAATATTTTAGGGATGACCTTCAATGAGATCGTAGCAAGACATGGGCCGGTGGTGCACGGACCGGAGCCGTTTCAGGGTAGTTATTATTATTTTCACGAAAATGGACTGGGAGATTATTTCTATACTTTCAATGAGCGCTTTCGGGTTGATAACGAAGCAGATGGACAAAATTTTAGACTATTCACTATAGTTATGACCGCACAAGAGTTGTTCTTGGATTCATTTGTAACACTGAATCGAAATGATTTTCAGGACGCGTTCGGAGTCACTGTGAGCGAAATATGGAGAAATGAAATGGATGGGGGTTATGGATTTTATTTTACTTACAGGAACGCTCATGTACACGTGGCATCTCAAAGCGATGGAACAGTGCGCAGCAATGCGCAAGTCTCAGTAGTCCGCCCTAACGCGTAGACGAACCATTGTGGCGCTTGAGAAACTATGGTACAATTCCAGAGTGTAGTTCCGATGAGCAATTTCAGACACGATAAAATAGGAGGAAGTCATTGAATAGTTTTACATTTTGGAGTCCGACCAAGGTCATCTTTGGCGAAGGTATGGCGGTGCAAGCAGGCAATGAAGTAAAAGCTTTTGGCGGCACAAAAGCACTCGTTTTGTACGGTGGGGGCAGCGTGGTAAAAAGCGGACTGCTCGATCAGGTGACTGCATCCTTAAAAGCAGAAGGCATAGAGTTTTTCAGTGTTGGCGGTGTACAGCCTAATCCGCTGCTGGAATTTGCACTTCAAGTAATCGAAGATTTTAAAGACCAAAACATAGACTTTGTCCTTGCTGTCGGCGGCGGGAGCACCATAGATACAGCAAAAGCGGTAGCCACCGGGCTTGCATCTGATGAGCATCCATTGTGGGATTATTTTTGCCGTAAAGTGTTGCCTAAAACAGCGCTCCCCGTGGGTGCAGTGCTTACAATCGCTGCAGCAGGCAGTGAAACCAGCGACTCGGCGGTCGTCACCAATCAAGCGCAGGGCATGAAGCGCGGCTTTAACACACCGCTCAACAGACCGCAATTTGCAATCATGGATCCAACGTTGACCTATAGTTTGCCGCCGTTTCAAATCGCTTGCGGCATTGTTGATATTCTGATGCACGCATTAGATCGCTACTTCGCACCTGATGCTGAAAATGCAATCACAGACGAGCTGTCAGAAGCCATCATGAGAATGGTGATAAAATATGGTCGCCTCGCAATAGATAATCCCACGGATTATAAAGCACGTTCAGAGATCATGTGGGCAGGCAGTCTCACCCATAACGGAATTATGGGACTCGGACAGACTGTGGATTTTTCAATACATCAATTGGGCAGTCCGCTTTCTGCAAAGTATGACACAGCTCATGGCGCGAGCCTGGCGGCGACTTGGGCGGCGTGGGCAAGATATGTTTATCATGTGGATGTGGCAAGATTTGCCAAGTATGCAAGAACCATATGGGCGGTGACAGACGAAAATGACGAAGCTGCGGCCTCGGCCGGTATCGATGCAACGGAAGCGTATTTTCGCGCTATTGGTATGCCGATCACGTTGACCGAAGCGGTGGGTGTGCAGGTGCAGGATGATATTGATATTTTGACTGACATATGCACATATCACGGTATGCGCAGCATCGGTACATTCAAAGTGCTCGATGCAAGCGATATCAAAGCGATCTATCAAGCGGCGTTATAACCCCATATCATTAAGCCCTATGGTCATCCTGAACGCAGCGAAGGATCTGTTTTGTAGGTTATACATATAGTTGATCGCAAGCGCACTCTTAAATAGTGACTAAATAAAGTGGAATGTGCCCAATTTGAGTGAGCACATTCCACTTTTTGAAGTTTCCTGTTTTTTAAAGTTTGCCTATGGGCATATGAGAGATATTATTGGAATGATCGCCGATGCGCTCGAAATTTATGATGACATCCAAGAAAACAACACCCGAGTCAGCCGTACACACACCTTCACGAAGCCGCTTCATATGTGAAGAACGTAATTCCTTTTCCCGTACATCAATCAGAGCTTCTAGTGCCTCGACCTCCGGAACAATGGAGGCATCATTATTTTTTGCCGATTGGACGGCCTTGTCGTAAATCTCCATGACCATCTCATACATGCCTTTGAGTTCGGTGATGGCTTCATCAGAAAAATGTATGTTGTCTTCTATGAATCCTTGAGCCAAATCAGCGATATTGTCACCATGATCACTGATGCGCTCAATATCGTTTGCCGCATGCAACAGTCCTGTGTGGCGGATTGACATATCAGGATCCATGCTTGACTGAGATACACGAGCAAGATACCGCATGATTTCATACTCCAGCTCATCTACTATATCTTCTTGTACCTTGGCGGTTTCGAGCTTGCTGACATCCCTTTCCAGGAGTCCCTCTACAGAGAGCCTGACGCTCTCTTTGGCAAATTCAGCCATGCGAATGAGTTCCTGTTGTGCAAGGTTGATGGCCACATTGGGTGTGTCTACCATGTTCCAGTCGAGGTAAATCGGCCCCTTTTTCACAGGGGTATCTTCGCCCGGAATGAGTTTTTCCAGAAGCTTGGCAAATAAGCCAATAAATGGGAGGAAAATGATGGCATTGATCACACTAAATAAAGTGTGTGCATTGGCCACTTGGCGTCCAATGTAATTATCAGGTGAAATTGCAAGAATCAGATGTGCGTATTGATCTAAGAATATCAAGAAAATTATAATACCGATGGCATTGAATAATACATGTGCCATTGCGGCGCGGCGGGCAGAGACTGTGCCGCCAATAGATGCCAGAACAGCAGTGACCGTAGTTCCGAGATTAGTGCCCAATACAAGTGGCAGAGCCGCTTCAAATGGAATTAGGCTATACATGGTCATGGCCACGATAACGCCGGTCGCTGCGGTCGAGCTTTGGATGAGCGCCGTGAAAAGTGCACCTACGAGCATCGCGAGTATGCGGTTATAGCTAAATGTTAGCATGAGCTGCTGGAAAGCAGGATCATGGCGCAGCGGGATCATGGCTTGGCTCATCAGTGACATGCCGAGTAGTAGCATACCTAATGAGAATGAAACAAAGCCTGCATTTTTGACCAGTTTGTTTTTGAAGATGAAATAAGCTGCAAATCCAATGGCGGCAAAGAATATCCATGTATCTGTAATCCGAAATGCGACCAGCTGTGTGGTCAGTGTGGTGCCGATGTTGGCGCCTATGATCACAGATATGGCCTGCTTTAGGTTGAGCATCGCAGTGTTTACAAAACCAACGACCATGACGGTCACCAGAGTAGAGCTTTGGGTCACAATGGTAATGAGGATACCGACTACCACGCCGACTACCGGAAGCGAGGTCAATATCCCCATTACCTTTTGAGTTTTCTTACCTGTGAGTTTCTGTAGACCATCGCTCATGGATTTAAGGCCGAATATGAAAAGCGCTAAGCCTCCCAATAAGCCGAAAATGATATGGATCATGATAATTTGTGCCTCCAACGCCTGTATTTTAATGCGTCATCATGTGCAGTGTGTAAGAGCATATCACTATTGAGTTTACAGAGATTTGTGATCATTGCACCGCTGCACCAAGATAGTACCATTAAGTCTGATGGAACGCAACTATAAAAGTTTACATTGCTTGCCAATATTATTGCGTAAACTCTATACAAAATCACTAAGGGTACACACAATGATACAATGAACGCAACATTGACTTTAGACTGTAAAAGTGATAAAATTTGCAAGGTGTTGGCATGTTCGATGCAGCGGACTTTTGCATTGCATCCCGAGGTATATAGCGCTTAAAAACAGTAAAGAGGGAGGGGTGATTGCATATGCTCATTCAAAGAAAATACCCAAACCTTTATAGCCCACTGAAATTAGGAAATGTTACGCTACGCAACCGGATGGTTTCAGCACCCATGTCATTTCCCGACATACCGCCGGAAGGATATTTGACCGCACCATCTGCGGCATTTTATGAACTGCGTGCAATGGGAGGCGCTGCGGCTGTGACCATCAGTGAGTGTGTGGTTCATCCGCAGACCGGTAAAAGCCACAGTGTAAACATTGATATTAATGCACCCGGTGCTATGAGAGGATTTGCCCTTGCTGCAAACGCAATCCGGCGGCATGGAGCCTGTGCAAGTATTCAATTATCCCACGGCGGAATGTATTGTGCAGTCGATTCTATAAACAAGAGTCATCTTTCAGGCATTACACGTTATGGGCCGAGCGATCAGACAATTTCCAATGGCGTTTTAGTCAGTGAGATGCCTGTGTCGCTGATCCATGAAATTACCGAATGCTTCGGAAAATATGCAGCCCTTGCTAAGCAAGCGGGATTTAACATGATTATGATTCATGCCGGACACGGTTGGCTCCTCCATCAGTTTCTTTCTCCGCTTTACAATTTCAGGACAGATGCCTATGGCGGTAGCGTGAAGGGACGTGTGAGATTTCTTTCCGAAGTGCTTGATTGTGTCCGTGCAGCGGTTGGATCGCAATTTCCGATTGAACTGCGCATCAGCGGCTCAGACTTTACACCCGGGGGATATGATGTAAATGGGGCAACGGAATTTGTAAAGCTCATTGAAGACAAAATTCAGCTTCTACACGTCTCTGCCGGGATATTTGAAGGTGGATTTGCGATACAGCACCCTTCTATGTTTCATGAGCATGGTTGTAATGTTTGGCTTGCTGCTGAGATAAAGAAACATATAAAAACACCTGTTGCAACAGTCGGTGCACTCAATGATCCTGAAATGATGGAAGAAATCATTGCCACAGGCAAAGCGGATGTAGTGGTCATGGCACGTGCATTACTGGCCGACCCATATCTACCGGCTAAGGTTTGCCAGGGGCGAGATGATGAGATTGTCAAATGCTTTCGCTGCTTAACCTGCCATGCAGAGCGGATGACATGCGGGCTTCGGCGCTGTTCTGTCAATCCGATCATCGGCAGGGAAGATGAAAATCGCCATGTGCCGCTTGCGGCAAAGCCGAAAAAAGTGCTTATTGCAGGCGGTGGCCCCGGTGGGCTGATGGCGGCGATCACTGCGGCAAAGCGTGGTCATCATGTGATTTTGTGTGAAAAAGAAAAGGCATTAGGCGGTGCATTGCGCTCCGAGCGTAATATTTCATTCAAAAAAGACTTCTATGCTCTGGCGGAAAAATATGGGTACTTAGCGCAAAAGTATGGTGCTGAAATACGTATGGATACCGAAGTAACACCGGAACTTGCCGTAAAAATAAATCCGGATGTGCTCATTTGTGCAGTAGGGGCAGAGCCTATAGTGCCGGAAATTCAAGGAATTGACGGCGCTCATGTGATCATGGCTCCAAACTTATCTGATGAAGGTATACATATAGGTGCGCGTGTAGTTATTTTGGGCGGAGGACTTGTTGGCTGTGAAGCGGGAGTGCACCTGGCCTCTATGGGCAAGATGGTGACGATTGTGGAGATGCAAGATCAGCTTGCATCAGATGCCAATCCTCGGCATCGTCCGATTCTACTTGATCAAATAGAAAAATATAAGATAAAAAGTAGTCTGCTTACAACAGGACTACGTGTAACGGAGCATGGGCTTGAATGTGCGGATAAAGTGGGTAATACTTCTTATGTACAGGCTGACACGGTAGTATGTGCGGTGGGGATGAAATCTCAAAGAGATGTTGTTGATTCACTGCGTGATTGTGCGGTTGTCTTTATTGAAATTGGTGACTGCGTAAATCCGGCAAGAGTTATTGATGCCACAAGTCAAGGCTACTATGCAGCGCTGAGTATATAGTTTCAGATACACAGTGAAGTGTAACACAAACAATATAGAGTAATAGGAGGAGCTATGGAAATAATCACCAGTTTACAATCGTTGCGTGCGGCCTTGCCTGAAAAAGCGCAACTAAAGATCGACGTTTGGGGTGACTCTCTGTTTCAGGGCGTTATATTTGATGAAGTGGCCGGAAGATATAGAGTGCTCAAAGAAAATGCTGTGGCCATGTGCTCCAATGCACTCCATGCAACCGTTGAGAATTTTTCGAAGTTTGGATGCACGGTGACCAAAGGCAAGGAGCGGCTTTTTAAGCATCTGGACAAAGGCAAGCATTGTGATATTGTTGTATTGGAGTATGGCGGCAATGATTGTGATATGCCTTGGGAAGCAATTTCGGAAGCGCCTGATTTAGAACATCAGCCGAAAGTGCCGTTGGAGCTGTTTGCACGACAGGTTCAGGAAATAATAGATACACTTTTGTCGCACGGCATTGTTCCGCTTTTGACGACGCTTCCGCCGTTACAGCATGAACGTTATTTAGACTGGATTTGCAGCAATGGTCTGAGCCGGGAGAATATTTTACGCTTTTTGGGAAATTCGCACCATATCTACCGGCATCATGAGCGGTACTCACTTGAAATATCCAAGATAGCGATGGAAAATGACTTGCGTGTCGTGGATGTTAGAGCAGCGTTTTTAGACCATAAGGACTATGCCCAACTTATGTGTACCGATGGGATTCATCCCAATGAAAAAGGGCAGATGCTGATTCGTGAGACTTTTATGAAGTTTGCAGAAAAATATTTGCCCGGAACCGAGATCGTACCTGTACCCGTGTAAATGGGCATGTGTGTGTTGACATGATAAAGGGTAATTGTAAACACCCGGTTATAGTTTACGGTGCAATGAAAAAATGTTTTTTGCCTTTGAAATTTATGCATTTCGGGTTATAATATAGACAGTAAGCAATGGATAGATGTAGTTGCGACAGGTGTGTTTTAGGTGGTGAAATCTACTATGTATAGTACAGCAGAAATCAATCAATTAGTTGACCTTGTTGTTGAAGAGACAAACCCGGACAAGATCATATTGTTTGGGTCGTATGCTTATGGCATCCCTAATAACAAAAGCGACATTGATTTACTCGTAATAAAGAATGGTGAGGATTTTACCGTTGACGATGAGGCAAAACTAGTGTAGCGTATTCCAAATAACTGGACTTTAATTGTGGTAGATTTTTTCGTCTGACGAGGAAAAATATTGCAGGAATACCAGTGGTCTTTCAAGATATTTTGACGAAACCAGGCGGAAAAAGATGCCATAAGAAAAGGCTAGTTATTTGGAATACGTTACACTAGCTACCGAGATTTTCTATAAACGGAGACAACTGGGGATTCGGACTAGATATGACATTTTCTACAGAACCGAACATCAGGTTCAGCAGTCAGCGCAACGAGGTGGAGCATTTGAAGATGCGTTGCGGAAAGGGAAAGTTGTTTATGTACGTGGAAATTAGAAAAAAATGCGGAGTTGTTTCTTAAAGCATATGAAGATGTATGGGTGGCTGAACAGATTATGCGTGGGAGTCCGAACAATGCCGTTTGGCATTGCACACAAGCGGCAGAAAAAACGATGAAAGGAGAGACATAGTTGAAAACAACATACAAAACAAAAGGGATATGCCCAAGCAAAATAGCGATTGAGCTTGAAGGCGACACGATAAAGGAAGTAGAATTTGCCGGAGGATGCAACGGAAACCTCAAAGGCATTTCACAACTTGTAAAAGGGATGAGCGTATCAGAAACGATAGTGCGGCTTGAAGGCATCAGATGCGGGATACGCAGGTCTTCTTGCCCGGATCAGTTGGCATGGGCACTACGTGAAATGGTGGGTATATGCTCTAGCTCCCTCCACGAGGGAGCTGTCAGCGAAGCTGACTGAGGGAGTTCGTGAAAGTCTTTGACACGTTACATAAAGCAAAAATCAGCAAATAAAAAATACAAAAAATGCAAAAATAATCGAAAGAAAGTATTGACAAATGATGCAAACCGGAAACACAATCTTCATTGATAATAGGACACCAGGACACCAGGACACCAGGACACCAGGACACCAGGACACCAGGACACCAGGACACCAGGACACCAGGACACCAGGACACCAGGACACCAGGACACCAGGACACCAGGACACCAGG
>WQVH01000040.1 GCA_009781695.1 Oscillospiraceae bacterium | reverse complement strand
TCTCAATTATCAATTCGTTTGTAATGTGTGCTTTGTAATGTGTTTAACTTCTGAGCTGAATCCAGAGTCTGTCATACAGTTCGAGGGTATACTGAGGCAGATGCTGAAAAACTTCGGAACGCGCATAGTCTTCATGCCCGACAAAGACGACTTCACGGTAAATGGGGTCAAGCTCGGCAGCGAATATTGCAGCAGCTTCATAATTTGCCGAGGCGTAGTAAGACCATCTCATATTCATGAGTGCAATATCGGTGCGGGACATGAAATTGATGAATTTTTCCGCAGCGGTTCTATTTTGTGCGCCTCTGGGAATGACCATGGCATCAACGAAGAAGTTTGTGCCCTCGATAGGACGCACAAATCTCAGATCAGGATTGTTTGCATACATGGTCAAAAAGTCCGGAGCGTAATATGGGCCGATCCAAGCTTCTCCTGATTCCAGTTTGTCAAAAATCTGATCCATGACATAGGCTTGAAGTATGTTTCGTTGCTGCATCATTAGCTCAAATGCCTGTTGGATTTCATCTTCATCGGTGGTGTTTATACTAAATCCGAGATATTGCAGAGCGATGGCAAATGCATCACGAGGGTTGTCAAACATCAGAATTTGACCTGCAAATCGATCATCAAACAATGCACCCCAACTGGTGATTTCATAAGGAATCATGGCTGAATTATAAATAAGCCCGACTGTGCCGACTTTGTAGGCGACCGAAAACATATTGTCGGGGTCAAAATCAAGACCGCGAAATCTGGGGTCAATAAGTGCGTAGTTTGGTATGTTGTCGAAATTGAGTTCGTAGAGCATATCTTCTGCGATCATACGGGCGATCATATAGTCTGAAGGGATGATGACATCAGCCATCATTCCACCCAGATTAAGCGCTGCATACAATGTCTCGTTACTTACAAATTCGTTATATCTGACAGTTATGCCATACTCTTCTTCAAACATATCAAGTACGTCTCGATCAATAAAATATCCCCAATTGTGGACGAATATAACGTCTTGTGCGGATGAGTCTTGTCCGGCGGTGCCGTCACCGGCACAGGCTGCGAGCAGCGCAGCGAGTAGTGTGCATAAGATTACTGCTGAGATGATGTTTTTTTTCAATTTAAGATCTCCTTTTAATGTTTAATTATTTAACGCCGCATGGCGCTTTTTGAGTTTTTCTTCTTGCTTTATGTCTCTGACGTTGATGATGATGAGCAGCGTAAGTACAGACAAGAACAAGATGGTGGAAAGTGCGTTGATTTCAGGGCTGACACGTCTGCGTGTCATTGAAAATATTTGCATGGGCAATGTCATAATATTGCCGCCTGCGGTAAAATAGCTGATCACGAAGTCGTCTATTGAGAGGGTAAAAGCGATGATCATTCCGTTGATGATTCCGGGCCTTATTTCCGGTATGATCACTTTCCAAAATGCTTTCATCCAAGTGCAGCCCAGATCGCAAGCCGCATCGACCAAATTACGATCAATTTGACGGAGTTTGGGCATGATGGCCAATACGACATAGGGGACACAAAATACAATATGCGCAATAAGTAATGTGCCAAATCCGAGCCTGAATCGAAGCAGTGAGCCAATAGAGATGAATAGTAGGCTGAGTGAAACGCCTGTGACGATATCCGCATTCATCATGGGGATGTTGTTTATTTGTGTCAGTGGGGTGCGCCAGCGGCTGCGCATGTTGTAAAAGCCTATAGCGGCAAATGTGCCCAGAACTGTCGATATGACCGCAGCGAGCGCAGCGATGATGAGTGTCGTGTAAAAGGCATCAAGGATCGTTCCGTCACTGAAAAGGCGCTGATACCACTGAAAGGAAAATCCAGTCCAGACGGTGCGGCTTCTGGTTGAGTTAAAAGAAAAGACGATCAGTACAAATATCGGCGCATAGAGAAACAGCATGATAAATGCCATATAGAAACGTGCGAAAAAACTAGGCTTCTTTTTCAAACTACAAACCCACCGTCCTTTCTTCACCGGCACCGAATTTGTTCATTATAATCACGAATGCAATGACCACGAGCATCATCACGATGGATATTGCCGAGCCGACATGCGGGTTGTGTGCCGTGCCGAGAAACTGCATTTCGATGAGGTCGCCGAGTAGAAATACCATGCCGCCGCCGAGTAGCTGTGTGATGACAAAGGCTGAAACCGCCGGAACAAAGACCATGGTTACTCCGGATAGAATTCCCGGAATGCTGAGCGGAATGATGAGTCTGCGAAACACAGATAGAGAATTTGCGCCGAGGTCTTGTGCGGCTTCTAGCAGATTGCGGTCGATTTTCACAATGACAGAGTAGATGGGCAAGATCATAAAGGGCAAAAAGTTATACACCATGCCGATGACGACAGCCGCTTCTGTGTTTATGATTCTGACCGGCGGTAAAGACAGCGCTGTAAGCAGTTGATTTAGGAGGCCGGTATTTTCAAGGATTGACATCCAAGCATATGTGCGAAGTAAAAAATTCATCCACAATGGAAGCATAATGAGTAAAAATAATACTCTTTGTACTCTTTGGTTTTCACGAGCGAGAATGTATGCTACGGGATAGCCGAGCAAGATGCAGACGATTGTGGAGATAAACGCTAAACGAAAAGAGCGGATAAACACGGGCATGAAAAGTCCCATGTCGGAAAAATTTCTTAAAGTCAGTGCACCTGTGGGTGTTGTAAATGCGTAGATGAACACGAGTATGATGGGCGCTACAACAAAAATGGCCATCCATCCAACATATGGGATTGAGAAATATTTAGGCTTCATAATTGCCCTCAGCTTCCTCCGGTTCAAACTCATATGCGACATCGCTGATTTCGTCATACTCATCACTAAAAGAGCTATAGTCGCCAAACATGCCTGAAAATTGGCTCTTGTGCATGATGTGAATGCCGTCCGGATCGATTTTTATACCGATTTTCGATCCGACAGGGCATAGATCTGTTGTTTGGATGAGCCATTTAAATCCATGAAAGTCCACTATGATATCGTATAGCACACCTCTGAAAGTGATGCCGGTAACCGTACCTTTTAACATGCCCTGAGATACATCGACAATATCTATATCTTCGGGGCGTATGACGACATCAACGAGCTCCATTGGCTTAAATCCTCCATCGAGGCATTTAAACTTGCGCCCGAATATTTCGACCAAGCCGTCTGAGTGCATCACTCCGTCTAAGATGTTACTTTCTCCGATAAAGTCAGCAACAAAGGCGTTTTTGGGTTCGTTATAAATTTCCTCAGGGGTGCCGATTTGCTGAATCTCGCCGCTTTCCATGACAACGATCGTATCAGACATAGCCAGGGCTTCCTCTTGGTCGTGCGTAACGTATATAAATGTGATGCCTGTGGTTTGTTGGATGCGCTTAAGCTCAATTTGCATGTCTTTGCGCAGGCGCATATCCAGTGCGCCGAGTGGTTCGTCAAGTAATAAAACTTTGGGACGGTTTACCAGTGCACGTGCGATTGCAACCCTCTGCTGCTGTCCGCCTGAAAGCGAGGTCACATCGCGTTTTTCAAATCCTTTGAGACTGACGATATCCAGCATCTCAAAGACACGGCTACTTATTTCGGTCTTACTCAGCTTTTTTCCGTTTTGGCGCTGGAGTTTGAGGCCGAAGGCGATGTTTTCAAAGACGTTCAGGTGGGGAAAGAGCGCATATTTTTGGAATATAGTGTTTACCGCTCTTTTATGCGGCGGAACATCATTAATCCTCACACCATCAAAGTAGACATCTCCTGATATGGGTTTCAGGAATCCGCCAATAATCCTGAGTGTTGTGGTTTTTCCGCAACCGCTCGGACCTAATAGTGTGAGGAATTCTTTGTCGTTAAAATACAGGTTAATGTTTTTTAAAACATCTTCACCGTCAAACGCCATCGCACAGTTCGATAGGCGAATCAACTCTTTGGGCATTGATCACACTCCTCTCAAGGGCAATAGAAATACTATACAGTTCAGTTTGTGAAAAGTCAATAACGAAGTGCTGGAAAGTATTTTTTTGCGAAAGGGATTTCGTGTATTTGGAAGGTTCTTTTGTGTAAGTATGACAGAGGCCCTGCATCAGAAGCGAAGGAGAAGGTGAGTTTGTATGAGCAGAGGGCTTGGTGTTTTTCCTCATAGTGTTTGTTCAGTCTCTCGCTGCCGTATTTTCCGTCGCCGAGCAGGGGGTGGCCGATGTCGGACAGTTGGGCGCGTATTTGATGCGTCCGACCTGTGATGAGTTTGCATTCCAGAAGGGATAGCTGGTTTTGTGTTGCGAGTGTTCTGTACTCCATTATGGCGGTCTTGGAGCCTGGGCGGCTTGTTTGTGAGACGAAGACTTGATTTTTAACTGAGTCTTTGAAGATATAGCCTTCGAGTTTTTGGGCGGGGGGATTGGGCTTGCCGTGGACTATTGCCAGATAGAACTTGTCGATTTCATGGTGTTTGATTTTTTCGTTTATGATTCTCAACGATTCGGCATTTTTGGCGGCGATCACAATTCCGGAAGTGTTGCGGTCGATGCGATTGCATAGTGCGGGGGTGAAGGCATGTTCATCTTGCGGATGCCATTTGTCGCTTTGGTATAGATATGCTTTGAGCGTGTTTACAATGGCGTGCAGGTCAGCTGCATTTTCCGGTTGGCATAAGATGCCTGCGGGTTTGTTTATGAGTATGATGTTGTCGTCTTCATATATAATATCCAGTGTTGGGTTGGTGATTTTGAGATAGGCGTTTTCTTCGGTAAGTGTGTCGAAAAATTCGTCGTTTACGTACATTTGTACAATGTCGCCTTGGGTCAGCTTATAGTCCCGGGCAGCACCTTTTCCGTCCACTTTGATTCTTTTTATCCTGATGTATTTTTGCGCCAGAGATGCAGGGAGTAGTGGGGCGGCTTTGGCGATGAATCGATCCAGCCGCTGTCCTGCGTCGTTTTTTCCGATTGTGAATTCTTTCAATGTACTGACCTCGCTAATTTTTCTCCGCTATGTATCTTTTGGACAAATACCCGATGACCTGTAGCAACACTTACTGTAACATAAAAATATTATCAGTTTCAATATTGACATTCGTATTTATTTGACTTATAATACTCTAGCGAATGTGCGGGGGATACTATGTTACTAGATCTTCGAGAGATAATTGGAGTTCCCGGCGGCAAGGTGTCATTTGATTTTGCGCCGGATATGACGGATGCGGCCGAAGGGTCGATCATCCGAGTGATGCAGCCGAGAGCTGCCGGAGTAGTGAGAAACCGAGCAGGTGTGCTCACATTTACGGCGACTGTAGATGCACTGTGTGTATGTATCTGCGCAAGGTGTCTTAAGGAGTTTGACTATCTCGTACATAAGCAGATCACGGCAGACCTCACTGAAGGAGGAGAAGGCGAGAATCCGGATGGTTACTTCCTTCAGGGGGACAAGATCGATGCCCAAGAGATTGTATGTACCGAGTTTATCCTCAGTATGGACGACAATCTCAAGTGCAAAGCAGATTGTGCCGGACTTTGTGAGGACTGTGGTTCTGATTTAAATGAGGAACCATGTTCATGTATAAAGAAAATTGATCCCAGGCTCGCTGTCCTTGGACAGCTTCTGGATGATGTGTAAACAGGAGGTGTTTTTAGATGGCGGTTCCAAAGAGTAAAGTATCGAAGGCAAGACGAGACAAAAGGCGTTCAGCGCATTGGAAACTGGAAGCTCCGGCAATTTCAAAATGTCCGAAGTGCGGTGAGTTTCGTGTTCCGCACAGAGTCTGCAAAGCTTGCGGTACTTACAACGGTCGGGAAGTGACTTAATTTAATGCAATATCACGCAGGCGGGGAGTACCCGCCTTTTCCCTTAGTTTTCGATAAAACAGATGGAGTGCGACTCTCGGAGGAGTCAAATTATGAGTGCAATTGTTCAGTCAATCATTCCGGGCAGTGCTGCGGCACGTACCACGATCGTTCCGGGCGATATTCTGCGCAAAATCAATGGTGAGACTATTGATGATGTACTGGACTATCGATTTAGAGCATACGATGATGAACTGTTTTTGGAACTGACCGGTAGTTCCGGTAAGTTAAAACTCTGTCGTCTCAGAAAGCCTGAGGGCGAGGATTTGGGGTTGGTGTTTGAAAACGCTCTGATGGATAAAGAGCGCTCTTGCGCCAACAATTGTATTTTTTGCTTCATTGACCAGAACCCTGAGGGTATGCGTAATACGATTTATTACAAAGATGATGATGTGCGCTTATCATTTCTTCAAGGAAATTATGTGACGCTGACCAACCTGTCGCATCGGGATGTTGCACGCATCATCAAATTTCGGATTAGCCCAATCAATGTGTCGATCCATACGCTAGATCCTGAGCTGCGCTCTTTTATGTTGGGGAACAAACGTGGGGAAAGAGGCATTGAGATTTTAAAAGAGCTGGCTCAAGCCGGGATCATGCTCAATTGTCAGATTGTTTGTTGCCCCGGAGTTAATGATGGCGAGATGCTTTCAAAAACAATCAGAGGGCTCATGGCGCAAGGAGCGTCCATACATTCTGTTTCGGTTGTGCCTGTTGGTCTTACAAAGCACAGGGCGGGGCTTGCGGAGCTGCGTGCTGTTGCGTGTGCTGATGCTCGCAAGATTATCCGGACTGTTGAATATTTTAATGCAATGTGTGTGAAAGCAAGAGGGACAGGTGTGTTCTTCTGTGCGGATGAACTTTATATTAAAGCCGGGTACGATTTGCCTTCTGATGCGTATTATGAGGGTTATCCGCAGCTTGAAAACGGTGTTGGAATGATGCGCTCGTTTGTGAGCGAGTTTGAGGAGGCTTTGTTGGCGCTCAAAGGTCATGAGTTAAGAGCTAAAGGACAAGTTGAGCCTTTTAGTGTGGCTACAGGTGTTTTGGCTGAGAAATATTTAACAAATATTTTAAAATTAGCATCTACGAAATGTGATAGAATCAGCGGCAGTGTACATGCCATTAGAAATGATTTTTATGGAGAAAGTGTGACCGTTTCCGGCCTTGTTACAGGCGGGGACTTGATTGCTCAGCTAAAAAATAGTAAACTGGGCTCAAGACTCCTCGTTCCAAAGAACATGTTGCGGCATGGTGATGAAATTTTTCTTGATGATATAACGGTTTCTGATGTTTCAAATGTGCTAAATATTCCGATAAGGATTGTTCAGCAAGACGGTGCTGATTTGCTGCAGGCCTTTTTAGGAAATTAGAGGAGTTTACGTATGTCAAAACCATTGGTTGCAATAGTGGGACGGCCCAATGTGGGCAAATCTACTTTATTTAATAAATTGGCCGGGAAGCGTCTGGCAATCGTTGAGGATACACCCGGTGTTACTCGGGATAGACTTTATGCAAAAACCGACTGGAATGGGCGGGATTTTGATATCGTGGACACCGGGGGAATTGAACCGCAGGCAGACAATGAGATTTTGCTGTTCATGCGTGAGCAGGCGATGTTGGCTATTGAGATGGCTGATGTAATCGTGTTTGTTGTTGATTTTACTACCGGTGTTACTGCTGCGGACGAGGAAGTTTCTAAAATGTTGCTCAAATCCGGAAAGTCTGTGATTCTGGCGGTCAATAAGATGGACTCTACCGGAGCGAATAATCCTGATATTTATGAGTTTTACTCGCTGGGACTGGGTGATCCTGTTTCTGTTTCTGCTGTACATGGGCATGGTACCGGTGATATACTGGATCAGTGTGTGGCGCTTTTTCCTGATCAATCTGACGAGGATGAGGATGATGATTTTATAAAGGTAGCGGTAATTGGCAAGCCAAATGCTGGAAAGTCGTCACTCGTCAATAGAATTCTGGGAGAAAAGCGCGTCATTGTCAGTGAAGTGGCGGGTACGACAAGAGATGCTGTAGACTCTCCATTTGAAAATAAATATGGCAAATTTGTTTTTATTGACACCGCAGGCATCAGACGCAAGTCAAAAGTAAGTGGGAATATAGAGTATTATAGTGTCTTACGTGCACAAATGGCCATTGAGCGTGCAGATGTGTGTATCATTATGATCGATGCGCGTGAGGGTGTAACGGAGCAAGATACAAAGGTCGCCGGGCTTGCGCATGAGGCGGGTAAGGCGAGCATTATATGTATCAACAAATGGGACTTGATAGAAAAAGAGACCAATACTATGGATGAGATGCGCAAGGATGTCATGCGTGATCTCAGTTATATGACCTATGCGCCGGTACTGTTCATTTCAGCGCTTACCGGGCAAAGAGTAGAGCGATTATTTGAGCTTATTGACTTTGTAAATAATCAGGCGACTATGCGCATCAAGACCGGAATGCTCAATGAGCTGTTGTCTGATGCTGTGGCTCGGGTACAGCCGCCCACAGATAAAGGGCGCAGGCTCAAAATCTTTTATATGACACAGGCGAGTGTTCGTCCACCAACTTTTGTTTGCTTTTGCAACGATATAGAGCTTTTTCACTTTTCTTACAGAAGATATATTGAAAATCAAATACGTGCAGTTTTTGGACTGGAGGGAACGCCGATAAGAATGGTTATTCGGTCGAGAGACGATAAATGAGTGTATGCATGATTACGGATTAGAGGTACTTAGAGTATGATGATGTTTCTTTTGATTCTGGCAGTGGCGGTACCGGCTTATGTTCTGGGGAGCGTAAATGGTGCGATCGTTACATCGAAGCATTTTTATAAGAAAGATATTCGGAAGTTTGGAAGCGGTAATCCCGGGCTTACCAATTTCTATCGTGTTTTTGGTCTTCGGGGTTTGCTTTTAGTAGTGGCGATAGATATGTTTAAGACGATTGCTCCGGTTATTTTCGGGGGTTGGTTGTTTGCGCGTTATACTGGTATGATGCTGTCACAGGTTTGGCTTTTTAGCTCACTTTTTGAAGTGTCGCTCTTTGGTCAGGCTATTTCCGGTTTTTTTGTGATGATGGGGCATTGTTTTCCGCTTTATTATAATTTCAAAGGTGGAAAAGGTGTCATGGCTGCCGGTACGATACTGATTGTGTTGGATTGGCGTTTGGCGCTGATATCGTGGGGGATATTCATACTCGTCACATTGGTGACACGTTATGTTTCTCTTGGCGCGATGCTCGGCGCTGCGGCGTTTCCTATTTCGATGCGCATCATTAATTTAGGTGGATACTGGGAGTTTGCGGCTACGCTTTTATGTGCGATTTTGCTTATTGCACGACATGAGGGGAATATTAAAAGACTCATTAGGGGCGAGGAGTCTAAGTTTACTTTTAGGAAGTAGGAGGCTCTGTAGCGTTCCGAAGAATGGAATAATTGAAATAAACTTTGTAAGGTTATTTTAGGAAGAACGGAGTACGAGATAAGGAGTGGGGTTGGCGTGAAGGTATCTGTTTTTGGTAGCGGCGCATGGGGAACGGCTATTGCGCTACTATTGCGAGATAACGGAAATTCCGTTACCATTTGGTCAAAGTTTGAAGATGAAGCTAAAAATCTCAAAAGCACAAGGGAAAATCCACTGCTCAAAGGGATCGTAATTCCTGATGATATCCATATTACATCGGATATAGAAGAGGCAACTGTTGGGGTCGGCGCTGCAATTATTGCTGTGCCGTCTTTTGCTGTGAGAGAGACATCTTTTGCGCTTGCCGGGTGGATGGATGAGAGCTGTGATGTGATATGTATGTCTAAAGGTATTGAAAAAGATACATCGAGTCTATTTACCGGTATTTTGAGAGATACCCTCGGTGCTCATGTGCCTATTGCTTCGGTTTCGGGGCCGACACATGCCGAGGAGGTTGCACAGCGGATGCCGACGGCTTGTGTTTCTGCATCTGAGGATATAGATGTTGCCGAGCGTGTTCAGGGGCTTTTGATGAATGATTATTTTCGTGTCTACACTTCTACGGATGTGGTCGGTGTAGAGCTTGGTGCTGCGCTCAAAAATGTCATTGCACTCAGTGCCGGTGTGTGTGATGGTTTGGGTTTGGGTGATAATACCATAGCGATGCTTATGACGCGTGGGTTGGCTGAAATGGCAGGGCTTTCGGTGCGTATGGGTGGTAGGAAGGAGACACTTGCGGGTCTTGCGGGGCTGGGTGATTTGATTGTTACTTGTATGTCACAGCATTCACGCAATAGGCGGGCGGGTGTCTTGATTGGAAAGGGTATGACGGCGCAGGAAGCCATGGCACAGGTAGGTGCGGTGGTTGAGGGTTACTATGCGGCGAAGGCTGCTCATGAGTTGGCCGGGAAAGTAGGGGTGGATATGCCTATTTGTACTGAGGCGTATCGTGTGTTGTTTGAGGAGAAATCTCCGCTTGATGCGATGAGGGATCTTATGGGTAGGCAGCGGAAGATGGAAAATAGTGATGGTGAGGAACGGTGGGTTTTAGGCAACTAAAGCTTGTGAGCTGCAGCACAGAGTGTATCTAAAAAACATAGGTTGGTTACAACCAATGCGCGAGTACTGCGCACTGTAGTAGTCAGAATATTTGATGGGGGATTTTTGCATTGACTTTTAAGGATTATCTGAATGGTCTGATTGGCAAAAGGGTTGTGGTTATTGGTGCGGGGGTCAGCAATACTCCGCTTATTGAGGCGCTGCTGAGTGCAGGTGTGGATACGACGGTCTGTGATAAGCGGTCTCAAGGTGAGATGGGGGCGCTTGCGGAAAGGTTTGCGCATCTGGGGGCGAAGTTGAGACTTGGAGATGATTATCTTGAGGGTTTGAGTGCAGATGTTATTTTTCGTACGCCCGGTTTGATGCCATTTTTGCCTGAAATTGCAGCGGCTGTGAAAAATGGGGCGGTTTTGACCAGTGAAATGGAAGCTTTTTTCGAAGTGTGTCCGTGCTTAAAGATCGGTATTACCGGCAGTGATGGTAAGACCACCACGACATCTATAATTGCCGAGTTGCTCCGAAATGAAGGTTTTACAGTACATTGCGGCGGCAATATCGGAACGCCTCTGCTTTGTATGGCTGATGAGATGAAGTCTGACGATATTGCGGTTTTAGAGCTGTCGTCTTTTCAACTGATTTCTATGAAAAAATGTCCTGAAATTGCGGTCGTGACCAATCTTTCGCCCAATCATCTCGATGTGCATACAGATATGGCGGAATATGTTGGGGCGAAGCGCAATATTTTTATCCGTCAAAAGAAAGATGAACAAGCTGTTTTTAACTTGGATAATGCTATTACACGTGAATACGCACAGTCTGCGCCGGGTGTAGTGCGCTTTTTTAGCAGGCGAGAGGTAGTCACCGATGGTGTATATGAGCAAAATGGGATTATTTATGAAGCTTCGGATGGGACTGCCCAAGAGGTCATGTGCGTGTGCGATATTTTATTGCCGGGTGAACATAATATAGAAAATATGTTGGCGGCGTTTGCGGCGGTACAGGGGCTTGTCTCTCATGAGACGATGAAGCGTACGGCTGAGACTTTTGCTGGTGTTGCGCATCGCATTGAGTTTGTAAGAGAACTCAGAGGTGTGCGTTATTATAATGATTCTATAGCGTCAAGTCCTTCGCGGACGATTGCAGGGCTTAAGTCATTTGATCAGAAGTTAATTTTGATTGCCGGGGGTAAGGATAAGGGGATACCTTTTGACGAGCTGGGTGCGGAGATTGCTTCCAGGGTGAAGACGCTTGTGCTGACCGGAGTGACCGCAGCGCTTATCAAAGATGCGGTGGAAAGTGCACCTGGATATATAGGTCAGCCTGAGATTATAGTGAGGAGCGACTTTGAAGATGCGGTTTATGCAGCTTCTGAGGCAGCGGTCGCAGGAGATATTGTTATGCTTTCACCGGCGTGTACATCATTTGATCGGTTTAAGAACTTTGAGGAGCGCGGGGATTTGTTTAAAGAAATAGTGCATGGGTTAGTATAACCAAGAGGACATCTTCTGGGGTAATGTCGTTGGGTATTAAAGCGTGATAGAAAGGATGCATTTTGTGAGTCAAGTGAGAATAACAGATCAGATAAAAGCGTTGTCAAAACAGGTGATGCGAGACTGTGCGGAGCAGTTTGGCATAATAGACGCAGTGGCGCAGACCAATACAGAAAAGGTGCTCGGTGCATTTCATAACCATCGTGTTTCAGATACTTGTTTTGCAGGGACGACCGGATATGGGTACAATGATAAAGGGCGTGAAACGCTGGATTTGATTTTTGCGGATATTATGGGTACTCAAACGGCTATGGTGCGCACCGGATTTGTTAATGGAACCCATGCGATTACCTGTGCATTATTTGCTGCAGTGCGTCCCGGACAAACTTTGCTTTCGGTGGCGGGGCTTCCCTATGATACGATTCATGGTGCGATTGGGATAAAAGGAGATTATCGAGGGTCTTTAAAAGATTATGGGATTGCTTATGCCCAAGTGGAACTTGGGGCAGACGGCGGCCCGGATTATGAGGCGATTAAGGGTGCCTTGGCTCAAGGAAATGTCGGGGCGGTGCTTATCCAACGCTCAAGGGGGTATGCGTCACGGCGGGCGCTTTCGGTGGCTGAAATCGGCACAATCTGTGCGTGCGTTCATGAGTTTGATAAGGATATCGTTGTTTTTGTTGATAATTGCTATGGTGAATTTACGGAAGTTATAGAGCCGGGGGATGTCGGTGCTGATCTGCTTGCCGGTTCGCTGATAAAAAATCCGGGCGGGGGAATCGCTCCAATGGGTGGTTATGTCGCCGGTAGGGAAGACTTGGTTGAGGCAGCTGCGTTTCGACTCACTACCCCCGGTATCGGTGCGGAGTGCGGAGCGACTTTGGATGTGAATCGGCTTTTGTTTCAGGGGTTGTTTTTTGCCCCGCATACCGTAGCGCAGGCAATGAAAACCGCTGTATTTTGTGCGCGGTTGTTTGAGCTTTTGGGTTATAAGACCACGCCGGGGTATCAGGATTTTCGTTCGGATATCGTGCAGATGGTGGAGTTTGGAAAACCGGAGTTACTTGAGCGGTTTTGTATGGGGATTCAGGCCGGAGCGCCGATTGATGCGCATGTTACGCCTGTGCCGTGGGATATGCCGGGATACGATAATCAGGTCATTATGGCGGCTGGTGCTTTTATTCAGGGTGCTTCAATTGAGCTGTCGGCAGATGGGCCGATGCGTGCGCCATACAGTGCATATCTTCAAGGTGGGCTTACTTTTGAGTCCGGCAAATTGGGGATCATGCTTGCTGCGTCGTATTTGGAAGCGCAATAGTGTATCATTAGACTTTGGTCAGTTCGAAGAAGCCACTGTGCAAAGTGCAAACAAACACCTCAAGTCCAAAATGCGGATATGAGGTGTTTGTGTTGATTGTTAAAAGCTTAGCGAGATACCCAGTCGAAGTTTGTCGGTTGCGGTTTCATAGTAGTGGTTGTTTCAATGGGGTTGCCATGTTCGTCATTGCCTCCAACGGTGTGCGGGAAGTACAAATGGATGCCAAAGTCCAGATAAGTCAGTACTTGCTCTTCCATTGTGAATGCGATAACTGCATCTTGACCGTCTACACATTGCACATGAGCCATTATAATGGCTGAAAGTTCAAGGTCGGAATTCAGGACACGTCGTGCGCTCGTTGTAGTTAACATCACTCTTGCTCGGGCAATTTCGCCATCCAGTATGCCAAGTCTTTCTACAATTTGCATTGCATAATTGGCGTATACAATACTGTCTTCGGTTGTGAATGGATCAAATATACCTTCTACAGAGGCGCCCAGCGGTGCACCTTCTCTGAGAAACGCAGCGCCGCGGTCGGTCACTTCTACGTCCGGATTGGTTTCAAAAATCAGTCTGCTTTCAAGTATAAGCCCTTCGGCCATACTCATGCCTCTTGCAAAAACCGTTGCTGCCGACAAATTTCTGTCAATGGAAAGTATTTCACCTGTTGCGCCGTTGATTTCAAAATGAAGGTTGCCAAAACTGTCATTGATGGTTGCGCCTGTCGGTAGGATGATGCCGCGCCAATCGCCGCGGTCACGCCAACCGCCTAACATCATGGTATTAGGTCCCAAGTCTCTCGGTTCTTCAACACCGAAGTATATCATGTGTACAGTTTTGCCCTCTAAATCAACTTCGAAGAAGCGCTCCAGATATCCGATGCCAATCTCGGCGGCGTCTTCCATGGATATGGAATTTGCGCCCACTTCGCCGACTTCGAAACCAAACCAATTGGTTACTTTTTCGACATGAAAATTACGCTGGCCGATGGGTAGTGGTTGTGCGGTTGCGCTTACTGCTGCGGGTGTCTCGGCAGGGGTCAGTGGTGTTGCTGTGCCAGTTGCTTGTGCGAATGCCATGTGGGTTGTGCCCACAAATGCTCCGCCAAATAGTGCAAGCACCAATGCGGATGCTCCCGCTACTTTTAAAATTTCCTTTACCTTTGCTTTTACGTTCATGTTTTCTTCCTCCTCGTGGTGGTCAGCTTGTGCTGCCAAAATTTTGTTTCGGTTTGTGAACCTTACAAAACCTATGATAATCCACGTCTATTAGGGAGTTATTATAAAGTTATTAGGGAGTTGTAAAGATTATTTCTACTGATGTACCTTTGTCTAATTGAGATGTTATAGTCATTTGGGCGTTGTGTACATCGACAATGCGCTTGCATAGCGTGAGACCTAAGCCTACACCGCCGCTTGCTAAAATTCTGTTGCGTGACTTATCGAGCCGATAAAAAGGTTCGAATATTTTTTGTAAATCTTTTTCAGAGATACCGCAGCCGTTATCGGTTACGGTGAGCTTTACAGATGTTTGTTGTTTTACAGCGTCTACTTTAATGATGCCATTGTTTGGGTCACAGGCTTTCATGGCGTTGTTACAGAGGTTTAAAAGCAGGGATTTTATCAAATCTTCCTGACCGACAATGGTATTGTTGTCATCATCGTTTTCGAAAAACAACTGCACTTTACTTTCCGGTGTGGACTGATACATGGATTGCATGACATCATGAAACAATGCATTAATTGATATTGTAGTCATCATCGGTTCATAATCTCTCAATGTTGCAAGCTCTAAGAGTGAATTGGCGATATTCTTCATATGGCGAGATTCGTCCATGATGTATGCTGCTGACTCAATAATATCTTCCTCGCTAAGCGCTGCTTTGTGCATGTACTCCGCATAACCATAGATGGATGTAAGGGGGGTGCGAATCTCATGGGCGAAATTGTCTACAAATTGTTGCTTGTTTTTGGCCTCTTCTTCTAAGGATGCAATCTGATCTTCCACACGCTGAGCCATCTGGTTAAAATCAACCGAGACTTGGGCCAGTTCATTTTTGCCCTGCACTTTAATTCTTTTGCCGAATTGCCCGCCTGCAATTTCTCTTGAAGCGCCGGCGATGACGTTTAGCGGTTTGAAAATAGATGAAAGGATGAAATATAGTGCAATGGCGGCGACTACGGAAAAGACCATGGCTGTGATCAACAGGATGTTCTGCGTTTCTCTCATGCCCAGAATGTCGCTGGTTGCATCCCAGCTATATTCCAACATGAAGTTGTCAAAAGGTTCGGGCAGAAAATCTCTCACAATAATGCGATATCCTGCGTCTGCGTAGTGTGTGAAAAACAGTTCGGATTCAGGCGGGTCATAATCTAAGAAGTTAAAATCCCGGATGGTCAGTTGGATGTTTTGATTGCTGTAATATATATTATAGCTACGTACTCTGTCGGCAACGCCCTCAGAAAATGTGGGGTGATGCCAATCACCTCTGCCCCACATCATGGCGATATCTCTGGACAATGTGTGGGCAATGGCTTGAAATTGCCCTGCGCTTTTGTTTTTGATCATATCCACTTGACTGTTGGTGAGGTAGACCGAGACAATGCTTACGCTTGAAAACAAGATGAGTAAAAATAGTAAATAGGTGGCGATAAAGGTTTTAATCTTCATGTTTCGCCACCTCTAAACGGTATCCTGTTTTGTATACGGTCTTGATCATGTGCTCCCAGCCCAATTTCTTGCGTAATGAATGCACATGTACATCAACGGTTCTGGTGTCGCCGTAGAAGTCGTATCCCCATACCATTTCTAACAGTTTGTCCCGAGATAGGGCGATATTGCGATTTTTTACAAATGTTTCGATCAGTAAGAATTCCTTTGGCGAAAGCTCAACAAAGGATTCGCCCTTGAAGACTTGCTGGCCAGCCATGTCTATTTTCACATCAGCTAAAGTGAATGTCGTATCGGCCTTGTTAAATCGCCGTAAGACTGTTTCTATGCGTGCTTGCAGTTCCAACATGTCAAAAGGTTTAACGATGTAGTCATCGGCACCCAGACGCAGCCCTTTTACTCTGTCATCAATGGCTGAGCGAGCGGTGAGGAATATTACGGGTATGCGTTCAATCAGTGCTTCAAGCACTTGGAAGCCATCCATTTTGGGCATCATGATGTCTAGCAAGATCAGGTCAAATGAGTGCGCCTCCAGCGCATCAAAAACAGCCTCACCGTCAAAGACGCATACACAGCTATGGCCAACGAGTGTAAGGTTCTTTTTGATGAGGGTATTAATTGCGTGTTCATCCTCTGCTATGAGTATTTTTGCCAATACAATCACCTCGGTTATATAATCGAGCGGCTAAGCCAAAGGTGGGCAATCAGCCGCTCGTCTTGAGAGTGTAGCATGGAGTTGTTATGAAGTTGTTAACTTGCGCGTCCACCCGCTTTAGGGCGCTTGCGTTTGTGCGGCGCATGATAATTGCGGCGTCTCGCCGGTTTTTTAGAAGCAGCTTGTTTTAAGTTGTGCGCCTCTTGTTTGGCGAACTGACCAAACACTCCGGCTGAGTGAACAATTTCTGCCTTTGTACTTGTAATGATATTTTTTAACTTACCGCGTTCTTTCGCATCAATCAAGGTGTAAGCGATGCCGGTTCGGTCAGCGCGGCCTGTTCGCCCGATTCTGTGAATGTAACTATCCGGGTCGCCGGGGATGTCGTAGTTAATCACAGCGTCAATGCCGTCCACATCAATGCCGCGGGCAGCCACATCGGTTGCAACCAACAGCGAGATTTTGCCGCTGCGATACCGTTGCATGACTTTGTTACGTTGCCGCTGATGCAGATCTCCGTGGATGGCTTCTGCCGAGCGTCCGGCAGCGGTCAGTTGCTGGGCGAGGGTATCTGCCATGGATTTTGTTGCGACAAACACCAAGCAGAGCTTGAAATTCTGATCATCCAATAGATGCAGCAGTGCAGGTAGTTTGGCAGTGCGCGGAATTTCTGCATAGTACTGCTTTATTTTATGGGCGGGAAGCGTTTCCTGCTCAATGCATATCTCTTGTGCGTCCACCTGATACGTTGCGGCAATGTTCTTGATCTCCTTGGACACTGTGGCAGAAAACAAAACGGTTTGCCGCTCGGTAGGAAGCGTTTGCAAAATGTGTGCAATGTCATCTCGGAAGCCCATGTCCAACATGCGATCCGCTTCATCCAATACGATGCAATCCACTTGACCCAAACGTGTGGTGCGTCGCTTCATATGATCGATGAGCCGCCCCGGTGTAGCCACAATAATTTGCGGGCGGCGTTTGAGCGCCGTGACTTGATGATAAATCGGCTCTCCGCCGTACAGGGCAAGGACGAGGATGCCGGGTTTAAAGGCCGTAAGTTGTTTGAGTACAGCAGTTGTCTGCATCGCAAGCTCACGGGTGGGGCAGAGGATAACTGTCTGGATATGTCTGTTCGCCGGGTCTATTTTTTCTATGATTGGGATGCCGAATGCTGCGGTTTTCCCTGTTCCGGTGGGGGCTTGTACCAATAGATCCTGCTGTGTAAGCATCGGACTAATTGCCGCTGCTTGCACGGGAGAGGGTGTCTGGAATTTCATTTTTGTAAGTGCGCGCATCAGCTCCGGGCTGAGTTGAAATTGTTCAAAGTGAGTGATCAAATTGTTCTCCATCTATGTCTATGTATTTATTTTGGATTCAAAACTGCATAAAAAAACACACGCATCTGTAAGTCGTAAAATGACATAGTGACTTACAAAAACATGCGAGACAATGTAACACAATCCGAATACGCCACAAAGTATATCATGGATTTAAGGTGGTGTCAAATTTGAGCTACCATTAGACGGCGGCTCGCTCAACAACGCTATTGACAGAATACTTATAATGCTTTATGTTTAGATGCGTGAGTAAGACGGCGGCTAGGTTGTTCCCTGCACTGGGGGTGATAGCCATAGTCGAATGGTCAGAGCTTTTACAGCTTGGATTGTTGATTGTAGCAATCATCGCGCTATGTTTAAGACGTAGACGAAAGTAGATAGGAAGAACCGCCCACCATAGCGGTAAGCGGCGTTTCCACAAGATTCTTAACGATTCTGGAACGACCGCCACTGGCATGGCAAGCCGCCCAATTGCTCACATATTATCACGAACATTGTATTTTTGTCAACCGTCCTTGGGGCGGTCAGAAATGGCCGCCCTTTTACTTGCTGTTTATGAGTTTAAAAAATTTCCCTTGTTTTTCCCCTTATCCAAACCGCCCAAAACGACCCAAAACAGACCTGTCACCAAATTGAACTC
>WQVH01000039.1 GCA_009781695.1 Oscillospiraceae bacterium | reverse complement strand
TTGGAAAAACAATAAGGAACGAAAGGAAAGCCGATGAAAAGAATAACATGTGTTATCCTAATTATGTGTACGATACTCCTGTTGATGTCATGTAATAGCAACAATTTACCACCGGAAGCTCCGTAAAATGGACAATCTGAAACCGAGACACCGCTTGTCCCTGACGAGCCACATGAAAACGAAGCGGAATTCATTGATGTAGCTATTCAGGATTAGCAATATCCCAAAACACCGAGCAGGCAGTCACCTAATGTAGATTGCCTGTTCGGCATACATGAAATCGAAACACTCAGATGAACTATAGCTTTCGTATAAAAAGAAAATCCTATTTGACTATATAGGACTTGACGCACGTATTGAACACGTGTTAAAATGTGCTTAGAAAGAAGGCGGTGCGGATGAAGACAAGTGAACTCACACGGTTGGCAAAAAAACATGGTTGCTATATAAAGCGGCATGGCTCTGAGCACGATATATGGATAAACCCTAAAACAGGCAACACCGCAAGAATCCCACGCCATCAAAGTAAAGAAGTAGCAACTGGTACAGCGCAAAACATTTTGAAAGATTTGGGGCTAAAATAAGTTTATCGCTTTATCCATATAAACCGGAATGAAAGGATTGTTGATTATGAAATACGCATACACAGCAGTATTTACACTGGAGGAAAGCGGACTATATAGTGTTAATTTTCCGGATTTGCCAGGCTGCTACACAAGCGGAGATGATATGTCTAATGCTATTTATATGGCGCAAGATGTACTCAATCTAACTTTATATGATTTAGAACAAGACAAGAAATTCATACCAAAAGCTAGCAAACCCCAAGATATAAAAACAGCAGATGAACAATTTACAAGCGTGATTGCTGTAGATACGGATACCTATCGCCGATACTATGAGAACAATCCGTTAAAAAAACACTAACAATCCCTATGTGGCTCAATGAGCGTGCAGAACAGGCTAATGTCAACTTTTCAGGTGTTTTGCAGTCCGCATTAAAAGAAATTTTACAAGTGCAAGAGTAAAGTACTTAAATTAAATGAGACATCAAAGTTAACGTTCCCATGCAGCGACGCTGCATGGGAACGTTAGCTTTGGCGTTAGGGGCAACACCCCGATATTCGTTGAAACTTTAGAATTTACGCGCCGGATCAACCCAATCTAAATCAGACCGAGCCTTGGCAAAACCAACATCCTCCTGAGGCGCAAGCTTCATCATCTCCTCACGCTGCTTTTCCCTTTCTTTATCAAGAGCCTCATTTCTCTTCATACCCTCAGGACTTGACAGATTAAAGATATACTCTGCATGACCCCGCATGATCTCCTGGTTGTTGTCATAAGGCATACATATAACCTGATCGTTTTCTATAGCCTCTTTGAGCCAACCTGCAAGCACTAGCGGATCCATGCCATGCGCATGAATCGCATTGAGCACACCCATAGTCTTTTCGGACACATTATATCCCGTGTTTTTTAAATTCGCCGGGCGCAGTTTCTCAGCTTCACCGATATTGGATCGGATATTCGCCGGACAAACAGCCGTTGCCCCAAAACCATAAGGCTTGAGTGCCTCATAATAAGAATACATCAAGGAATTTACAGCAGCCTTTGCCGCAGAGTATGGCGCTGTAGTCGCACCCCCTCTGAACGCACCCATTGATGAAGTCACAGCAACATGGCATGAAGTCTTTCCCGCATAAGCCTTGATCATGCGCGGCACGAATATCACCAAACCATTGATGACTGCATTAAGGCAAACGCCCATAACCCAGTCATAGTCGTCAAATGTAGATGCCTCCGCAGGGCCGAATGCATTAACACCTGCGGTCTGTATGAGCAGATGCGGAGGGCCGCCAAAAACCTGCTCCGTTTTATCAGCGGCGGCAGTATAAGCGGCACGATCGGTCAGATCGACCTTGATGGCAAGGACATCATCCTTTGCGGCACCATATTCAATGATTTCTTGCACAGCGCAATCAAGCGCATCTTGGCGGACATCGGCAATGACGATCTTCATGCCTTCCTTAGCAAACAATTTAGCCTGGCCGAGACCGGCGCCGGAAGCGCCCCCTGTGATAAATGCGATTTTACCTGAAAAATCTTTCAAAAATTGTACACCTCTTTCTTTTTGTTTGTGAATTTATATATAAGTTACGGATTAGTCCTGTGCGTCAAATCCGGGGCCCATATTGCATAATGCCATAGTCATCTCAAAATCACTCAAACGTTTGAGCTTGTTTCTGACAGCTGATTCCGGATTTGGAAATGGATAGTTCATTGCATCAAAAGCATCATTCATGATGATACCGGAGCCGTTGAGTTTTTGTGCATTTAAAACACAATAAACAAGCCCGGCGCCGCCTGCCTCAGGGGGTATAAACCCATCGAAACCGGGCATATTAAACTTGGGAGGTTCAATCCCGGATCTGCCGGACGGACGTCTGGGATTGTTTGAGTCAAACCGATTCACTCCGGCAGGGGTCAAACAAAATGAGCTGACACCAGTGTCTTTGACCTCATTGGCAAGCGACATAATAAGCGATGCTGCAGCGGCTTTGCCCGCTGTGTAAATAGAACCGCCGACCATCGGGGGATGGTAGTGAAATTGTGTGCCGCTGAACACGACCACACCGTATTTACGCTCGATCATGCCGGGTACAAATTCCTTAATAGCCAACATAACGCCCCGACCGGAAATAAAATAGCTCTGATCTAAATCACTGACGGTGGAGTTTAGAATAGATCCATTGAGCGCCATATTCATTGCATTATTAATCAGGATATCGACCTTGCCGAACTTTTCAAAAGCCTTTGCGGCCAAATGCTTGACATCCGACTCAGATGAAATATCGGCCTTGACAAATAGCGCTGTATCATCAGCATTTTCTGCATTGATGATGCGTGCTGCCTCAAGTCCTCTTTCTTCGCTGATATCGGAAAGTACGACTTTTGCGCCTGACCATGCTAAGGCACGTGCATATCCTAAACCGATATTGCTTGCAGCTCCGGTGACGACTGCGACTTTGCCTACAAGTGCGTCTTTTTTCAAGCCTGTATACTCAAGGTCAATAGGCTCAATGCTGAGTAGGGTGGATGTTACTGGTGTTGCCATACATAAATTCCTCCTTGTTGATGTCACAAATAAAATGAGCTATATTTCCGCTGACCGGAAAAAAAGCAACCTTGACAATCTAAATTGTTTCATATATTATCTTGGCAATGTGATTATTGACAAAAATATGTGCAAAACAGATAGGTTATTTGCGCATATTTTATCAATGTAAACGCAATGTGTCAAGAGAACTCTATGCGATAGTATGGACATCAATGCGAAGCGCAACGCCCTTGATGTGTCGTAAGACTGTCAAGCAGCCTCACACAGCAGATGTTCTTGACGCAGAGGATACGGAAGCGATATAATGTCAAAACATAGTTAAATAGTCGTAATTAAAACTTGAACAATTGGAGGAAACAACAGCTTTATGAAAGATTTTGCAGGAAAGATAGCGTTTATCACCGGAGGTGCATCGGGTGCCGGATTTGGTCAGGCACAAGTTTTCTCAGAAGCAGGAATGAAAGTCGTTATTGCAGACATCAGACAAGACCATCTTGACGAGGCAATGGCTTACTTCAAAGAAAAAGGCGCAGACGTTCACGCAGTGAAACTTGATGTAACAGACCGTGAAGGTTATGCAGCAGCGGCTGACGAAGTCGAAAAAGTATACGGCGCCCCCCCTGATTTGCTCATAATGACCGCAGGTGTCAATGTCTTTGGACCGGCAGAAGCATCCACTTATGATGACTTTGACTGGGTTGTTGGTGTATGTTTTGGCGGTGTAGTTAATGGACTGGTTACATTTGTACCGCGCATGATCAAAGCCGGTAAGGGTGGACATATCACCGCAACTGTTTCTTGGGGTGCATTTCTCGGCGGTGCGATGGTTGCACCATATACGGCAGCTAAAGCTGCGGTCTTAAACCTCCTTGAGAGCTATTACATTGCGCTCAAACCCTACGGCATTGAGGTTTCGGCTCTGACACCTGCAAATATTAAATCGAAAATTTATGAAACTGCGCTCAACCGCCCGGAGCATCTGCAAAATACCGGATACAATGTCAATGAGAAGACACAAGACTTCCTCGCATCTATTCATCAGCATGGTATGGAACCACGAGTTTTGGCCGAATGGCTTAAAAAGGGCATAGAAAATGGACATTTCTTGATTGTACCTTATCCAAGCGGTCCCAGAATGGTCGAGATAGAACTTGAACGCTTTAAGCACTATGCCAGTGTTGAGGGTACGAAATTGCTTGAAGAACGTGCAAAGCAGCCTCCGAGTGAAGAGATTCTTAAAATGCAATCAGAGCGTGAAGGGTATGAAGTCAAACCCGGACCGCGTACAATTTTTAACTCTGACAGCGGATTTGGTAAAGCCAGAGGGGATTTGGACTGGGTAGATAAAAGCAAAAAAGTTTAATAAAAAAAGTTTAATAGGAAGGTAGGCGCATAAAATGGATACTTTCAAAGGGAAAACCGCATTTATTACAGGTGGTGCGAGTGGGATTGGTTTGGCACTGGCTGTCGAGTGTTGTAAAGAAGGCATGAATGTGGTGATATGTGATATCCGCAAACATGCCATTGATGAGGCAATGAATCACTTTGAGCCTGAGTGGCCGGTTTTGGCTCTTGAGCTTGATGTTACAGACCGAAACGCATACAAAGCAGCCGTAGATGCCGCCGAGGCAAAATTTGGAAACATTCACTTGCTTGTAAACAATGCCGGAATCGGTGCGGCCAGAGGCCCGATTTGGGAAGCAACCTACGCACAAACTGACCTTGCATTGGATATCAATCTCAGGGCTGTACTGACCGGAATCCATTTGGTTGTTCCGAGAATGCTTAAGCATGGCGAGGCCGGATTTGTGGTCAATACCGCATCCAAAGCGGCGCTGATTGCTGTGCCAAGCTGTGGTCTGTACAATCTCACAAAGCAGGCGCTTATTTCCCTGTCGGAAACATTGGCCTGCGACCTTCAAGACACGCAGATTGGCGCAGCGGTGTTCTGTCCGGGACCGTTTGAATCACAACTTGGCAAAACATCCGGCGAAATCGAAGGACTATTTTTAGGTGAACAAGTACCTGAGGCCGGGCCGAAGCGTGATGTGAGTGTCGGTGCGTTTGCAAAAGTGACCCGCCCTGCGCAAGAAGCGGCAAAGCGTATTTTAAGAGGCGTTAAACGCGGTGATTTATACATCATCACGCATTCTGAGTTTAAAGATGGATTTAAGGAGCGGGTTGATGCGATGCTCAGAGCGTTTCCCGATGAGCCGCCGGTTGAAGAGTTTAAGGAAATATTTAGTTTCCTGGTCTCCAATCCGATATTCGACAAGCAAGGCTCGGTTCCGGCGCTTGAAAAGTAGGTATTTCACTGACAGCGCCCTTCCAAGGGCGCTAAGTCTTAAAGGTATACAAAATTATGGCAATATTTAGAGCAAGACCCAAAACATCAGCGCAAAAAGCCTCACAAGCCAGACTGCGCATAGTCGGAAGAATGCTTGGCTGCGGTTATCTTGTATATATTGTGGTGACTTACTTTATAAGAGTACCGCCGGAGGAGATGCCAATTTCGGCAGAAGTAAGATATACCATTATTGTGTTCTTCCTTGCCGCGGCTGCGGCGCTGATTTTTCTTTCAATCAAGGAGTTTTTCAGAAACTATAAAGTCGGATTTTACAACGAAACATTCTATACCTCCGACCCAGGCATAGACATACCTTTGGAATCATCGGATCGGATGCGTGAAGATGAGGACGAAGATATAGCGATTGAGTCCGATGAAGAGACAATGGAAGATAGATAAAAACAAAAAACAGGGGTTGCAGTATTCAAACTGCGCCCCCTGTTTTTGTTAAAGCCTACTTTGAGATTATAGGTTGTTTATATATGCAAACAAGCCTGAAACGCTTGATTTACAGCAGTACAGATATTGCCGACCTCATGCGCATCACCAACAATACGTACTTCCGTTTCAGGAGCGCAGTGCCGCAGCGCATCAGCGACATCCCACAATGGCTTCATGCCAATAGCGATCAGCACAGTGTCAGCCGCATACTCAACAGTCTTGCCTGTCTTTGTGTCAAGCGCAACAACTTTGTCATCATGGACTTCAGTCACATTTATACCATAATGGACAGGGATGCTCTCTTCTTCGAGAATCCTCGGAAATTCACGCGCAGCGGTCTTGGCACTTGCACGTAGTGCCTCGGCTGCCGGTTCTTCATCAAGAAGCTCAAGTACTTCAACAGCCTTGCCCTCACGCTTAAATTCTATGGCCGCCTCCAGACCGACAGTGCCGGCTCCGACAACAATGATCTTCTTGCCGACCGGAGCATTGCCCAATTCCGCATCAACAGCCCAACTTACATGCGGCTTATCAATACCCGGAATCTTAGGCATAGCAGGCTTAGCACCCACAGCGATGATCAGTGCTTCATAATTTTCTTTGTCCAGAATTTCTTTCGTAGCTTCGGTGTTCAGCAATATTTTCGCCGAGCTCGTCTCAACTTGGCGATTAAGCCACTTGAGGTAATCCTGGCAATCAATCTTAAATGGTGGTGCTGCGGCACCGATGACATTACCGCCGAACGCCCCGGTTTTTTCATAAAGCGTTACATCATGCCCGCGCTCAATGAGTGTGGTCATGGCCGTAATACCAGCAGGGCCGCCGCCGACAACGGCGACTTTTTTCTTTATTTTAGCTTCAGGGATGACACCATCAGGCAAATCTCTCACCTTAAATGAAAAAGGATTCACAGCACAATAGATCGGCTTCGGTACAAACAGATGTCCGGTACACGCATCGCAACGCAGGCAAGGGCGTCTATCTTCCGGCCTGTTATCGGCATATTTTCTGGGCATATCCGGATCAGCCATGAGCGGACGGCACATAGCGACAAAATCAGCCCATCCATTGGCGATGATTTCTTCCGCCATTTCGATGCTGACGATAGAGCCAACGGTAGTCACGAGCAGGTCAGGGTGCGCTTCCTTTACTTTTCTGGCATAATGGACATTAAAACCGCGATCCATCATGAAATTCTGCATCCAATTGCGCAGATATTTATAGTTAAAGTCACTGTGCAAACCGGCGGAGACATGAGCGATATCAATATGGGGTTTGAGATGTCCGATCAGCTCAAGTGTTTCTTCCAAACGCATACCTTCTTCGGCTATTTCGTCAGCAGACATGCGCATTTCGATGACAAAGTTTTCACCGCACTTTTCCCGGATCGCTTTGCAGACTTCAATAGCGAAGCGTGCACGATTTTCTGTCGAGCCGCCGTACTCGTCTGTTCTTTTATTATACAATGCGCTTGTGAATTGTGAAATCAGATTACCATGTCCACCATGCACAAGCACGATATCCATGCCTGCTTGCTTCATGCGATAGGCAGCCATGGCGTATTTTTCGACGGTTTCGGCAATTTTTTCATGGGTCATCTCAATGGATGGGATCGGATCGCGCCCCAATTGCAAAGCACGTGCACGCTCGGACTCCGAAATAAATGAAGAAGACGAATATGGTGCATGTCCGACGACTTCATATATGGTATTTTCACCATTGTGATTGATTTCGAGAGATGCGTGACATCCATACTCTTTACACATATCGGCATACCATGTCAGAGGCAGAATGCATCTGTCGTCATTGAGATCGAGCTGATAAGCTTCATCTTTACATTCTGTGATATCAATTGAGCAATTGCCCACATAGAGTGTTGTCGCTCCGCCGCGGGCAAACATGCGAAACCAGTTGACAAAATCTTTTGTAACCAGTCCGTCTTCGCTGGCGAGATTAGGGGAAGGGGGTGCCAAAATGATCCTGTTTTTAAAATCGACTCCCCGAATTCTGATGGGTTTGAAAACGTGTTTAAATTGTGATTGCATAAATCTATTTTCCTTTCATTTTTTCTTTCAATTTAATGGATCGTAACATGGATTCCCATATTTTCAAGTTGCTTTTTGTGCGCTTCCAGTGATTCTGGTGTTGGAGGCGTTGCCTCAAACACAGGTGCGTTTTTATGGAGGCGTTCCCATTTGACCGTTCCGAGATTATGGTATGGCAGCAGTTGCACAAGCTCCACGGCATCACCGAGTTCTAAAATGAACTTGCCGATATCGTCAATAACTGCCTTTGAGTCGGTATACATGGGTAGTATGGGTACTCTGATTTGGAACTTACCGCCCGCTGCGGCGATTTTTCTTGCATTTTCAAGTATGAGTGCATTGGGTTTGCCCACCACTTTTTCATGAAGATCACTATCTATGCCCTTAATATCATACAAGAACAGGTCGGTATATGGCAAGATGGACTCAATGATATCCCACTTGACCAAACCGGTTGTGTCAACAGCCGTATGAATGCCTTCTGCTTTGCAGCACTTAAGCAGTGCCCGCACAAATTCAGGCTGATACAAACACTCGCCGCCTGAAATCGTGATGCCGCCGCCGGATTTATTGAAAAATGGTTTTTCGCGTTTGACACGTTGCATGATTTCATCGACAGTATAGTCTGTTCCACACATGTATAGGGCTTTTGGTGGGCAGACTTTTGCGCATTTGCCGCAGTTTAGGCAGCTTGAGCGGTCGATTTTTATGAGCGTAATGTCCTCGCAGGTGGCGGTTGAAACGCTTGTATCACCGTGTGCAATCAGGCCGTGCGGGCAGGCATCCAAGCAGCGTCCGCATTTTTGCGTTCCAAGGCAGTTAATCCCCATCCAATTGAGCTCTGTGTGAAACTCCAAGGACTCAGGGCTATGACACCATGGACAGCGCAGTGGACAACCCTTGAGAAACACGGTGAGGCGTATGCCCGGACCATCGTGTACAGAAAAACCCTGTATGTCGAAAACTTTACCTACGATTTGCTCGCTCATTATTTGTCTCCCGATGTGCAGCATTTAGATACATCGGAGGTAGTATATCACGAAGTGTGTACACATGGAATATAAAACTAGGAAATTATATAAATATAGATTGTTATTGGCAATGACTTTGTAGTATACTGCTTAGGTGGTGTGTACTTGAATCTAAAATATCTGTATTTTAGATTTGCGTCCATGCTGCTCTAAAGAGATGACCAATCGTTTTTATGGTTGCGTTATGGTTTAAGCGAAAGGAATGATCATTATTATGCCCATTGTAACGTCTACAGAAATGTTCAAAAAAGCGTATGAAGGAAAGTATGCCATCGGTGCATTCAATGTAAATAACTTGGAGATTATCCAAGGGATCACAGAGGCGGCCGCTGAGCTTCGTGCGCCGCTCATACTCCAAGTGTCTGCCGGTGCGCGCAAATACGCAAAGCATGTATACCTGATGAAGCTCATTGAAGCGGCAGTTATTGATACCGAATTACCTATATGCGTCCATCTTGACCATGGTGATGATTTTGAAATTTGTAAATCATGCATTGACGGTGGATTTACTTCGGTCATGATTGATGGCTCGAAGCATTCTTTTGAAGAGAACATAAAATTGACAGCTGAGGTTGTCAAATATGCCCACGACAGAGGTGTGGTCGTCGAAGGTGAGCTAGGCAAACTTGCAGGCATAGAAGATGATGTAAATGTATCCGAAGAAGATGCGACATTTACACGCCCGGAAGAAGTCGAAGAATTTGTCTCTCGCACAGGCGTTGACTCACTGGCGATTGCCATCGGTACCAGCCATGGCGCTTATAAATTCAAGCCCGGTCAAAAGCCGCATCTGAGATTCGATATTCTTGAAGAAATTTCAAAAAGACTTCCAAATTTTCCGATTGTCCTTCATGGGGCATCGTCGGTAGTTCCGGAATATGTCGAAATCATCAATAAATATGGCGGGGATATGCCGGATGCCATTGGTATTCCGGAAGAAATGCTTCGTGAGGCGGCAAGATCTTCTGTATGCAAAATTAATATTGACTCCGATTTGAGACTAGGCATGACTGCCGGAATCAGGGAGCATTTGGCATTAAATCCATCGCACTTTGATCCGCGTCAGTATCTTGCGCCGGGGCGTGCGAACATTAAAGCTCTGGTTGCGCACAAGATCAAAGAAGTTCTCGGATGTGATGGCAAAGCCTAAGCTGTCCGGTAAAACCGGTGGGGGTTCGACTCCCGGCAGCTCAGTGGCGCAATCTTGAATCTGTTTTATTTTTAAATTTTTATTTTATGAGGTGGAATTATGTCAACTACGTACAATCCTTATGAGAATGCACAAATCCAATTCGACAATGTTGCAAAATCCCTGGGACTTGATGGCGGTATGTGCGAGTTTTTGCGTGTGCCTCAGAAAGAACTGCATTTCACAATTCCCGTAAAAATGGACAATGGAACGACAAAGACATTTCAAGGTTTTCGTGTAAAACACAATATTGCCAGAGGCCCTGCAAAGGGCGGTATTCGCTTTCATCCCCACGAAACAGCCGATACCGTTCGGGCGCTTGCGATGTGGATGACTTGGAAATGTGCGACTGTGGACATCCCGCTTGGTGGTGGCAAAGGCGGCATCATTTGTGACCCGCCGAGCCTTTCGGCAGGGGAGATGGAGCGGCTATGCCGAGGTTATGTCAGACAGATTTGGAATCAATTGGGGCATGAAGCCGATATCCCGGCTCCGGATGTAGGCTCAAATCCACAATGTATGCTTTGGATGATGGATGAATATGAGACCATTACAGGCGCACATTATCCGGGTGTGATTACCGGAAAACCTGTGGGTATGGGCGGTTCATTGGGACGGACAGAGGCGACAGGCTACGGTTGCATCTATGTCCTTAAAAGCTTGCTGAATCTTAAAGGCATAGTGCCCGAATCCACCACTGCGAGTATGCAAGGTTTTGGCAATGTTGCAGAATATGCCGCACGTATGTACACCGAACTTGGGGGCAAAGTGATTGCCATTTCTTGTTGGAATCAAGCGGACAGCAAAGCCTACACATTCCGGAAAGCCGATGGTTGTGATATTGTGCAGCTTGTTGGGATTAAAGATGCTTTTGGAAGCATTGATAAGGAAAAAGCCATGGAGCTAGGTTATGAGGTCTTGCCCGGGGATGCATGGATTACACAAGATGTAGACATTTTGATGCCATGTGCGCTCGAAAATCAAATCACCCCTGCCGTTTTTCCCAGCATTTCTAAGCAAGTCAAGATCCTTATGGAAGGTGCAAATGGTCCAACGACACCGGACTGTGACCCGCTCATCAAAGACCGTGGAATAACTGTATTGCCTGACTTTCTTGCAAATGCGGGCGGCGTGACATGCAGTTATTTTGAGCAGGTTCAAAATAATATGAACTACTATTGGGATAAAGTAGAAGTGCTTGAAAAATTAGAATATGCCATGACGAAGGCATTTCGTGCGGTGCATGAGTTGTCTGAGACAAAGAGCCTGTACATGAGAGATGCCGCATATGTTATTGCCATTGAGCGGGTGGCGAATGCGGTTAAGTTGCGTGGATGGATATAATGAGTAGTTGAGTTTGAGTAATATATAAATATATAAGCTCTAGGTAGTGTGGTTGCACAGCCCCTAGGCAGTGTGGTTGCACAGCCCCTAATTGACTGAGGACATTTACGATAACTTCAACTCTGGCTTTCTTGTGAGGGCGCAGTCAGCGAAGCTGACTGAGAAAGTTAAAGAAACTCTACATTCATATTTGCGCGAATAAGCGCAATATACGTCTGCCCGCGTCCAAGCTCAAGCTCCGAACCATCCTCCAAAGTATAGACAAACTGTGCAGAATTATCCTCACGTGACCAATGGATGGGGATATACTTTCCGCCATTAACAAAATACCCTGTTCCTGTTCCGGTCGTGGTTATTTGTAGTCTGCCGGCGTTGTCGCCGGGGATGCCGGAAGTGGCCATTTTCAAGATAAGCACATTGGTTACCGCTACTTGCTGATCGTTATTTCCATCTATGTAATTGCTGCCATATTGACGTAAGTAATAAAGACCGGTCTCCTCATTGAATGTAAACGAAGTTGTCTTAGCATTAGGGCCGAACATGATTGAAAAATCCATTGCAGGATTGCCATATTCGGGAGTTCCATCATCGACAAATGTGAGTGCACGTTCGTAGCCATCTTCATGCTCCAACCTAAGGTCTAAATCGGGCAAGTGACGTGAGATGAGTTCACCCGAAGTCATGAGATTGTGCGGAGCGCGTCTATTTCTATCTCTGTAGAATATGCGTGCACCCCTGCCGCCGCCATCGACGATATGTGTGATGCTTCGGCTGCGGATTGCAGAATTAGCGCCCGGACTGCCTCCGGAAAAGACGAATATCGCATCGTAGCTTTGGGCAATATCTACGGTATACAGGCGTGCGCTTCTGACGGCACCGATGACATCAACATCGGTGGGGTCTTGGAATATGGCGAGCATTCTTGTAATACTGCCCTCTACCAGAAATTCATAAATGATATCCGCCTGTGATACGCCGCGTTGAGGCAGGGCGGTTCTTAAATTATCGATGACTATAGCAAGCGGCCTTATATGTGATATGTCTTCCTCGATAGCTACTCCGGTGAGCGGATGCCAAGGGCCTTCCCACTCTGGTTCGGGCTCCGGTTCGGGTTCCGGCTCGGGTTCAGGCTCCGGTTCGGGTTCCGGCTCGGGTTCAGGCTCCGGTTCGGGTTCCGGCTCGGGCTCAGGCTCTACTATAGGTAATTCCGGTTCGTATATAGGTTCATATGGTTGGCAGGTCGCAAAAGTGGCGGCTGCAACAACGGCGATGAGTACCAGCGGTAAGATTCGCTTAAACTGGCGGTGCTTTACAATGGCTTGTATTTTATATGTGATGGAGTCTATTATGTTTTTAATTTTTTGCATTAAATCAACCTGAATTCTTAAAATTAGTAATGAAAACCTTACGTGCAGAAGGTTGCAAAAGAAAAATAACCGCATCACATTTTACTCTCCGCCACACTTAAAGTCAATATCTAAGCTGCTGGGAATTCGACTCCCGGCAGCTTAAGGTTGTGATGTGCAGTGCAGGTATGCTATAATCAGGCGTAGTGCGTAATAAGGTGCGGTATCTTTATTGACGGTTAAGCAGCTTCACAATATACATGTAGAGTGGTGCGGCGTCCCTGACGTGCCGCGGACTAACGAACAGCGAAAAGCAGGAGGATATTCTTGTGCATGGGAACTTTGGATTTATTCATGACAAATCGGAAATAAAACTCTTGATATTATTTGTTTTACGTCGGCTTCCTGAGCCGGTGCGCTTTGAACTGCTTACCGATATTGCATTATGTGACGAAGGTATTAGCTTCTTTGAATTTGCACAATGCTTGGCAGAACTTGTAGATAACGAGCATATTTTACTTAAAGATGAGCAGTATTCACTGACCCCCAAAGGGGTGCGCAATAGTGAGGTAACAGAAGTTAATTTGCCGTACTCCGTGCGGGAAAAAGCAGAAAGCATAATTGCTGCGGTGCGTCTGGCTTTAAATCGTGATGCGATGATAAAGACATCAACTCATGCGGCGCTGGACACGGGACACAAGGTGTGCCTGTCTCTTTCGGACGGTATTGGTGAGATCGTATCCATGGAGCTGTTTGCAGCCAACGAGCAGCAGGCGCTGGCGTTGGAAAAAGGCTTTCGCAAAAATGCGGAAGGCATCTACAACAAATTAATAGAGATGATCTTGGAGTAGGTAATTACCTTTTGCTTGACGCATATAGCTGTTTGAGGTAGAATGTGCTGAACTTATTGATTGGAGAATATGTGTGCGTATTGCTTCTTTTTTAATGCCTTTTGTGGCAATTGTAACCGGAATTGCGGGATTCGTTATAAGAAAACATGAACTAGCCTATGTTTTTGATGCACAAACAGGGCTTCCGGAGCGTGGAAGCTTAATTACACTTGTGCTGATCGGTTTGACAGTGCTGTTTATTTTAGCTGCTTTAATTTTTTCGATTGTTGTCTCTAAACGAAAAGTAGTAGATAAGGGATTTGAAAATGTATTCGGCACAGACTCATTGAGCTATCCTATTTCATTTATTTTGTTTGGCTTGTTGTGGTTGTGGGCGTCCATCATGTATTTCGTCGACTTCCACTCAGCCGGAAATATACGTATCATTTTTTCGGTTATGGCAGCGATTTCCGCAATATCAGTGATATTTTTCGCAGTTGAGATGTATCAAGACCCACGCAGAAAATCAGTTTATGCCTTAAGTGTGATACCTTCGTTATTCACATGCTTGTGGCTCATTTTAGTGTATAGGGAAAACGCCGCAAACCCTGTACTACTGAGTTATGCGTATCAAATTTTGGCAATAATCGCCTCAACCATGGGCTTTTACTTCACATCCGGAGTGGTCTATGGAAAGCCAAAGCATGGCAAGACAATTTTTTCCTATCTTATCGCAATCTTTTTCTGCCTTGTAACCTTAGCCGATGCACACAATATAATGATCCGTATTATGTTCTGTGCGATGATACTCATTAGTGTAGCATGTCTGCACAGACTGTTGAGGAACTTAAAGTGCATACAGTAGGGCAGACACTAAACCTAAAAAACGCCCTGAAGGTATCCCACTACCTTCAAGCTCCGACATTTTCCGGCTGGCAAAACGAATATACGCCCCATTAGTCAGCTCAATCTGCTTGCCGCCCTTATCCACATGCTTGATTTGAGGCACACTGAGCACTTAATCACCGACTTTCACTTGATAATACCTTCGAGTGGAAGTTTTATTTTCGAGAAAACGCTGATATGCCCCTGCATACAATTCATAATCCGCTCCTCAATCTCATCGGGCTGATCCTTGAGGATATAATCCATCCATCGCCTCAACCTTATACTTATGCAAACAATACAGGACTCACGCGAAGAACATTTGTCCCATATGTTGGTCGTGAACAAATTTTATATTTTTAAATAAGACATAATGTTGTCATGTTTGTTGTGGTATAGTCAACACTCAAATTAAAACAAAGGATGGATCAAATCATGAGTGAAAAAGCAATAAAAAGAGCAGAAGAAATCATCAAAAGCAAGACAGCAGAGGTGAATATGGGTGCAGGCGTTGTGCTGTCGCTCATAGACCATGAAGGATATCCAACTGCGTCTACACTTTCTATTTCTAAAGCCGAGGGCATCCGCCAGATTACATTTGGAGGATCCCTTGACTCAAACAAGGCAAAACGTGCGAAAGAAAATAGCCGTGCATCTGTGTGTATTTTTGATGATGATTATGAGGGTGGCTCATACTACAATATTACCCTTGTGGGCGATATTGAAGTCATAACGAACATTGAGCTGAAAAAGAAAACGTGGTATCAGGGGCTGGAAGAGCATTTCCCCGGTGGGGTAGATGACCCTAATTATTGCGTCTTAAAATTTACCACGAAACGCTACAATCTATGGGTTGATGTTGAAGCAGAAGAAACCACAGGCAGCTTTTAGTTAAGCCGGGAGTCGAACGCTCATCGCTTCGACTCCCGCAAGCTTATGGCGTATTTTAACCTATTTTTAAGTAAAATTGCATAACCGTTTCATGCTCGGATGGTATATTGCTATAGCGCAAAGCTAAAGTGAAACTATAAATGATTCAAAAATAGGAGAAGTATATGAAAAAAGCGCAGTTTAATTCTATCCAAGTCCCAAAGCAATCTGCCACTCGGAATGTTACGAACAAAAAGGTCAGTAAACATCTGTACAGAGTCTTTGCACTCATATTGGTCGCCGCAAGTCTCATGATGCCGATTTCAGTCGCATATGCCGCTGAGCCAATTGCATATGACTATGACATACCATCAGAATACATCGGTATCGAACCCATCAGTATTGATTTATCCGATTTTGCAGCCATGACACCCACAGGTATTGCCATATCGGAAATAGGCGATCGATTGGATGAGTTGGTTGCAACTTACATGAGTGAATTTACACCCGGTGCGGCCATCGCCATAGTTCAAGATGGACACATCAGAAGATCTTGCGCAGTTTGCCATTGCCCTTACTCCGGAACAGGGTGCATCCGGTCCGCTCTTTCACAGTCGCAGCACATTGGATTTGATGCTCAGCCCGAGTTTTTCAGACCAGAGTGTGATGATCGGAACACATCATGGATTTATGAGCTACGATGCGGTGCTGCCTGCTGTCGGTCATGGTGGCGGAACTGCCGGATTTACAACAGATCTGGCCATAATCCCTTCGGAGCGGTTCGCTGTTGTTGTGTTGACGAATACTGTGGGCGCTAATGAATTTACTGATAAGGTATTAGAGTTGCTCATTGGAAATAGCAGAGACATGGTGGATGCACCGCCGCCGGGCTTGCCTGATGCGGCGCATGTAGCGGGTAATTTTGTCATGCTGCGTCGCCATGAGTGCAATGTGATGGAGCCGCTTAACTTTATGCTTGGCACCCATTTGATTGTGGATGCTCTGGATGAAAATACTATAGAAGTAAATTTCATGGGTATGTCTATTATATATCAGCAAGTTGCGCCGTATATTTTCAGAGCCATATCATCAGATAGCCCGATTGCGCGCGTGGCGTACGAGGCGCGCATCATAATGGAAGACGGCGAAGTCGTTGGCATGACTATGATTGGTCCATTTGATCTCACTGTAGAGACTTTTGCCCAGAGCATTGCAGCATTGATGATCAATGCCTCTATGTTGGGTATCAGTCTTCTGTTTTTCCTGATCATGAGCGTTGTTGTGTTTATCGGATTTTTGCGCAAGCGCAAAGAGGGTTTGACGGCGTTTACACATCTGAGCAATGGCCTATTGCTTTCCGGTGCGCTCATCGGACTCAATTACTTTTTGGTGCTACTTCGGCTGGGCATGGCAGCGCCTTTTATTTCAGAGCGTATGGTCATCCCCCATATTTGGATCAATTATATTCTTGTGGCGCTGGCCGGTATTTTGCTGATCGCTGCGCTGCTGATCTCTGCAAGGCATAAAGTTCAGGCAAAGCGCAAGGTGCTCTTCGTGTTGAGCATTGTATTTTTAGCCATGCTGATTTTTGTGTTGGCAAACTGGAACTTCTTTATCATGATGTAACAGGGGTGGGGGACACAAAGTCGTCATGTTTCATGTGATATGCTAGGTAGTGTGGACTCGTGTCCACACTGCCTAAGTTAAAAAGGAAATTCTGAAAGGTTGTTGGAAAAATGAATCAAGATATTATCAAAGGTGCAGGCGAGCTGATCAGCTCTACCTCGGAACGCAAAATAAGCAGCTATGACGATTTTGTAAAAACCCTACTTACTGCGGGATTTTCCATGGGCAATAGTAATGCCGAAGGTATATATGCCATCATAGAATTTGAATGGAACGAGGAGCCGACTTATGATACACCTGTCCGCTGGTACACAGGCGACCCGGTCACTGACCCCTGCGAATGGATTAATCGAATTTTAGTTGAACGCAACGATATTACCTACGGTAAATTGTTTTTCAAAAAAAGCGGATATATCACTAAAAAGTGGTTTCCATATTTCTTAGCGGTGCGGCGCGATGGCGTGGATTTTAACGAAGCTTATGATCGCGGTTTGATGAGTCACTTTGCAAAACGGATTTATGATGTAGTATCTGCCAATGAAACACTTGCTGTAGAAGAAATCAAGCGATTGGGCGGATTTTCACGAGAAAATAAATCCGGGTTTGACAGGGCATTAACAGAACTACAAGTGAAGCTGTTTATTTCACCCTGCGGCAGACGGTACAAAGTATCGCAAAAAGGCGAGGAATATGGCATGGCATCTACTGTGTTCTGTACAACGGAGCGATTTTGGGGTGATGATGTATTTGAAGAGGCCGCTGAAATTGATGCAGATGAGGCCATTGAGCAAATAAGAGCGCAAGTTTTGTGGCTCAATCCACTGGCAGAGGATAAGAAAATCAGCAAATTCATACTGGGATAGGTTTAGGGAAATTTTCATATAAAATAATGAGGAAAGCAGTTGACAAACTGATAGTGACTGGCTATAATGAGTCACGCTCTAAAATTAAGTTTCCCTTGAATATATGCGCGAGTGCTGGAATAGGTAGACAGGCACGTTTGAGGGGCGTGTGCCAACAGGTGTGAGGGTTCAAGTCCCTCCTCGCGCACCAGTTCGAGTGTCTTTACAGGATTTGAACCTGTAGGGACATTTTCTTTTTGCAAAGTTCTGTATCACTATCCCGACCATAAGAAAACTGAGGATTCCGCTCTGGAAACCTCGGTTTTTTCTATGTCAAAAATAATTTGATTATAAATTTTTGCTTTACAGTTGACAAATGATAATTAATAGTATATGATAATCGATATCGATAAGGGATGGATTTCGCTTGAGGATCGGAGTTTAAAATAAGCATATGAACAATAAAAGAAATACGCTCCAGCGGCAGTTGATTTTAAACGCAGTCCAAGAACTCAATATACACGCAACCGCAGAACAAGTTTTTGCACATGTAGCCAAGCAGCATCCGGCCATCAGTAAAGCCACAGTTTATAGAAATCTAAGTCAGATGGCACAGTCAGGAATGCTTTTAGACATCGGCAACTTTGCTGGTGCGGCACATTACGATCATAACCTCCATAATCATTATCATTTTATGTGTGAATCGTGCAGGCGAATATTCGATGTGGAAGCTGACTTTTCTGACATGTATGATAGGCTTGGCAATATAGATGGCTTTGATGTTGTAAGTCACAATCTATCTTTTAATGGCACGTGCCGCAAGTGCAAAAGTCAAGTGCTTCTGCAAACTTGATGCGATACAAACAATTCCTTGTTAGCGAGGAGTTGTTTCAGAATAACGCATAGCCTTAAAGGACTGCTTTATGATAATTACTGAAACTTCGCATCAAAAAAAGCTGCATTGCACCTTGAAAAATCAATAACGAGCCATAAAAAGTATACAAAAGATCGCATCTATGCCGCATTTGAGCTCAAGCAGTCACGTATGTAGC